>CAUYTW010000177.1 GCA_963575715.1 Gammaproteobacteria bacterium
CAGATAAGTACGTTTTCCCTACACGCCATCGCAGTCGGCAAAAAAAGCACTTTGGATTCGAAACCGGCGACCAGGTACGGGCTAATATTTCTTTTGGCAGAAAGGCAGGAATCTATAAAGGTCGGGTTCTGTGTCGAGCCTCGGGGAGTTTTGATATTAAAACTGCAACGGGACGTGTTGCTGGTATTTCACATAGATACTGCTCAAATATTCAACGACAGGATGGCTATGCCTACGCTTGAAAACCGCTCGCTTTCCTCACCACTGCTAAAGCCGGGGGCTTCTCGCGGGCATTTGGTGAATATGTAGCGATACATCGTCGGTCCATAAAAAAGTATCGGATGTAATAGATGTACATGTAACAGGAATAGTGCGTAATCATTGACCAATGCAAGCCGACTAGTTAAAGGGAAAAAATACATGGACACTGAATTGTTGGTTCATGGAATACACGCCACATGCGCCGCGCTGGCCCAGGGACGAGTACAAGTATTGTGGCTAGACGGTAGTCGTCGTGACCCTCGATTGCAAATGCTACGAGAAGCCGCTGCCGCAATTCCGTGTCATGAAATAGAACGCAAGATGTTGGACCGGATGGTACCCGGTGCTCGTCACCAAGGAGTGGTGGCGCGCTGCGTTGGTCAGCCGATACTCGACGAGAATGATTTGTCCGCCTTTCTAAAAATTTTGTCGGATCCACCCTTTCTTTTGGTATTGGATGGCGTGCAGGATCCCCACAACTTGGGCGCATGCTTGCGCAGCGCCGATGCCGCTGGAGTCCATGCTGTGATTGCTCCCCGCGACCGGGCGGCAGGAATTACTTCAGTAGTCCGCAAGGTGGCGAGTGGTGCTGCTGAAGTTGTGCCTTTTGTTCAAGTCACCAACCTGGCCCGCGTCTTACGTGCGCTCAAGGCGGATGGGATATGGGTGGCTGGCACGGATAGCAACGCCCCGTTATCCCTCCATCAGGCAAATCTTACCGGCCCATTGGCGCTCGTCATGGGAACCGAAAGCCAAGGGTTACGCCGAATCGTCATTGAACATTGTGATTTTCTTGTGCATATCCCAATGCTCGGCTCAGTGGAAAGTCTGAACGTTTCCGTAGCTACCGGCATCTGTTTATTCGAGGCGCTACGTCAACGTCAAGCGGCACATCGATAATCATCTTGAAGTTCGCCCCTAATGCTTGGTCGATCTCAACTAAGTCGTCAACTAAAACGACGACCTGCGCATTGGTAGATGGTTAGCGATTCATAGTGCGCCAGCTTTCCGGTTGCAACTTGGGACAACCATAAAACCATGTCCTCTTGTAATCTACGTGACTATCGCCGCCTTTTGGCGACGCCTATCGGCATTAATCTCCTCCGCATCGATCTCACGCTCGATCTCTACGCAAAAAATCCATTTCGCATCCTCGTGACGCCTGCCTGGTTGGAAGATGATCGGCGGGATGCACTGATCCAACGTTTCCGCAATCTATACAAGCTCCGGCCGGAAGCCGCGATGAAAAATGTCTTACGGATCGGTTACGAGGAATTCACGGAGATCCATGACCCCATAAAATTTTTGAACGATCTGCGCGAGCCACGGCGGCGTTTGGTGTGGGAGTTGTTCTGGCCGCATGTTGGGCAAGAAGATTTCAATGGCATTTCCGCCAAGGGTGCGTTGACCATCCCTACAAATGATTTGTTCCTCACATCCATTTCCTTGGACGAGAAAGCGACAACCTCTACACCAATTGCGCGGGAAAAGGAAAATAGTGAACGGGAAAGACTGACTGCTGCCGCCCTAGAAGCACATACCCTGGCTATTCTTTATCAAAATCGTGCCTTGGCCATTGAGCTATTGATTAACCATGCGACAACGGAATCGACACGCGCGCATTCCTGTCGCCTGGAGGCAGATGAACATTGGCGTAAATCCTTGGAATATTGGGCAGCAACCAAAGTAAATCCGTTGTTTTGGGAATACATAAAAACCCGGATCAAAATTTTTGATGACCCGCAATTACATTCATTGCACCTGGAACCGTTGCGTGATCAATTGCCAGCCGCAATTCTCGCGTTTAACGCCACCTTCGTGCGTGCCTATGTTGGCGCCGGTTGTATCGAGGATGCAGCGCGTCATGTACGTTTGATTGGCGTCAATTCTTTTCATCTGCCCGATCAGCGGGCAATCATGGTGGGGCTGCTGCGGGAAGTAATGAATGCCTGGCTGAATCCTCTAGTGCAAAAACTGGAAAACCAACGCCCACGTCAAATTGCTCCCTGGAAAGAAGCTCAAGAATGGCTTATCCCGATTATCGAATCCGCTGAAAAATTGCCCGCTGAAATGAAAGAAAAGTTCGCGGTGGATGAAACCATCATCACTGAAATACATTTTGATCTTCTTGCAGAAAAAGTATTCAACGGAATGACTGCGGAGGTAATTGATTATCAGCAATCGAATAGTCGAGCTTTATTATTTTCGATTCTGGTTTGTCGAAGAATTTTACGCTTGCCGATTTCCACTTCATTACGGCGCAGGGTAGAAGAGCGCCGCAGTGAATATACGGAAAATCTTTATGGTCGTTTCCATATCAATGCGCACCAAGCGCGGCTGCTTGATCCTGGCGAATGCTGGTTTTTGCCAGGAGAATCCGCCGACCCGGAATCTTCCATTCTGCTTCCGGTTTATAAAATCACTTCAGAAAAAGGTAAACAGCTCTTATGGCATTCACGAGAAGTATTGGTTCCGCGCTCCTATTTGGCAAAAACCCTCAATTTTGGCAATACCGTCGAGGTTACCGAAAGACGCCAGGCTGAAATTAAAAAAATAAACCAGATGATAGAAGATCTTGAACGTGAAGCTGAGAATAATCGCAATCAACTGGAAAGCGCCTACGCCAGCTCTATGGCTCAGGAAGAATCTTATCGACAGACACGAATACGCATGTTTGACGAGGAAGTCGCCATTGAGGAAAGCACTTTACAAACGAAAATACAGGAAATCGAGGATCTCTTTCGTCCCCGGATTGCAGAAGTGAAAACGCGACTGATGGCAGCACGTTCCGCCGCTACCGATCGTTGGGCACCGGCATTAACCTTGGCCCGCGAGAAAGTAACTCGCCTCGAACCTTTAAGGCGCATGGCGCGAATCCATTTTCCCATAGCTGGAGCAATCGGATTCGTAGTGACGTTGTTACTTACCTTTTCCACCATTAAAGCATGGATTTTGCAATACCTGGCACCGTTGGAATTAACCTTACGTCAGCGATTCCATGCCCCAGATCGGATGGTGAATTATCTCCCCATCCTTGTTGCGATCCTTCTAAGCGTTATCCTGACTATGGTTTTAATCGAAATAATTCTTGCCAAGAAAGTGCGTGCTGCCCAACAGGCACTAAAAAAGATCGAGGTACGCCAGGAAGAGACGCTGGCTTGGGTCGAAGGAATATTCCAGGAGCAACACGAAACCATCATTCAGGAACAAGAAACAAAAGTCATGAGCCAACGTGCCAAACTGGCGATCATCGCCGAGCGCCGAGAAAAATTGACTCAGGAAATGAACCGGATGGTGGATAACATAAAAAATCGCCACCAACAAGAAATTGAACGCGGTCGAATTTTTGAAGACCGACTCAGCCAATTGCGACAGCTTTTAGTAATCTATCAAAACCCCGCCAAGACTTTCGATAACAAGAGCAATTTTCCCGCCTATGTTGCCGCGTTGGAAAAAGGTTATTTGCCTGGTGAACGACCACCAAAACAAGAGGCTAAAAATTCAACCAGGCATGGAACGAACAAATTGTGGCCGTTTTAATTGCATCTGATTTCACCGAATGCCCGCGAGAAGCGCCCGGCTTTAGCATCGGTGTGATTAATCTTACGAACCACGTACAACCGATGGCGGACGTTTGCCCATGATATGAACATGAATGTGAAAAATGACTTGATCGCCACCAACGCCAGTATTAATAATGGTGCGAAAGCCATCCACGAGACCATGTTCTTGGGCTACCTTGGGAAGCAGCCGCATGATATGTGCCATGAGTGGATCATGCGCGGCGGTAATTTCCCTAAGACTCGGAATATGAATGCGGGGCAAAACCAAAAGATGGACCTCAGCCTTGGGAAACTTATCTGGGATGACCAAGACATGTTCATCTTCATAGAGTCGTTGAGCAGGAAGATTTCCGGCGATAATCTGACAAAATATGCAATCGTTCATTAAATTTTCTTGCATAAGCATCGTTATCCTTTTTGATAACCTCCTCATTTACGGGGAGGCAATCCACCGACCTCAATCTGTCGATGGCTTTATCATTCAGCAGATGAGGTCGGATGTGGATTGAAACATGACCGTCAGTCAAAAAAGCTGATCTTTCCGCCAGACCCGTGCGGGCCTGGTAGGCAAAAAACAGGAAAACAGGACAGCAGACATCAGGGAATTAATTTAGCGCAAATACGCAGGAAAGCCGGCGTTTTTTTGTTGCATGGCCTGTTGATAGCCACGTTCGCCTTGAAAATGGGCCTGATTCGCCAGGTCGCGTGCGCTGGAGAAATTCCCCGCTTGCGCGGCGGCCTTAGCTTTTTGAATCATTTCGTTGGTATCACGCCATTCGCCGTTCACGGAATCGGCTTTCTGCCGTGCGGCCTCGGCCTTTTCAATGGCACTGGCGGCCACAGCGGCGAGATTTTCAGCTTGTACCATTCCCGCAGCGAGGACCGTAACCAACAAGGCACCAAGGCGATAGTGAATAGACTGCATAATCAATACTCCCTTTTTAAGGAAACCGTGCGGTTGGTTGATTACTTGCGTGTCGAGGGGCCATTGAATTTGAGACCGTTGGCCATAACCGTAAGGAAATACTCCAGATTGCGGTATTCCTCGCCCTGTAGTTCAAAGGGCTTGGCGCGCACCTGTTCATTGCAGCCATGGAAACGACGATGCAGGGTGCCCAACTCTCCCCAAGTCGAACGATATACCGGCCAGCTCGTGGCATGACCCAGCGCCGGACTCAAGACATCGCTGCGCAACAGCTTGCCAGCATTCCAGGCATGACAATTGGCGCAGGAAAAATTAAGTTGCCCCCGACGTGCAAACCAAAATTGCCTGCCCTGCTCATAAGCCGCCATCGCTTTTGGGTCATTCTCCGGGACCGCGACATCAATGGTCTGACCACGCGAGGAATAGGCCATATAGGCAGTTAGCGCCGCCAGCGGTCCTTTCTCGTAACTCAATGGTTTCTCGCCATTGGCCGTGCGGCAGTCATTAATCGCCAATTCCATGGTAATCACCATACCGCGCCGCTTGTCCCAGTGCGGGTAATTTTTACGCTGGGCAGGCCCATCTGGGAAGCAGTCGAGATAACTCCGGCCATTGGCGAATGGGGTTTTCCACATCGTCTTTCCTTGATCGATGAAGGGGTCATACGGAGGAAATTCCTCAATGGCCTTCCAGCTTTCACGTCCCATGGGATCAATGGCATACACCCCATCGACAAACTCATCCCTGGAGACATCGGGAAATTTTTCCAAGAAATAATGCTGGAAGCGTTCGGTATCCTCTTTTGGACCCGCGAGGCTGACGCCCGGCAAGGTCAACGCGAGACCAAGAACACCGACAAAGGCACTTATTTTCCGCGACATGATCGATTTCTCCACGGTGCGCGTTATTTTGACCAGATGAAATCAACCACTTGGTCGATTTCTTGATCGGTTAGCATCTGGTGGCCGCCAAAAGGCGGCATGGAGGTTTCCGGGTTAGCCGTGGTGGCGTCCCAAATCTGGGCACGTAATTTCGCCTTGTCGGGATAACGCGCCTTAATGCCGACGAGGGCCGGGCCAATATTGCCGGGGGAATCACCACCCTCAATTTGGTGACAGGCCAGACAGTTTCCCCTGGCGCGATCAAATGCGATCTCCTTGCCAGGTGCGCTGCTGTTGGTGGTCGTGGTAGCGGCGAGAACCCCGCCGCTCATGGCCAGGGCTACCACTATCCACGAAAAATGGTTTTTAGTGCCAAGCATGAAATTTCCTTTGGTTGACGTTGTAGTGGATAACAATAGCACCTCTCCCAAAGAGAGAGGGGAGAAAGACAAATAGGTAGCAACTTGAATTAGATTATTGCTCGCAGGTACGAGTACGTGTAATAGTTCCATCTATATTTTGTGTTTCCGTCCAGGGACTACAATTTTTGAGGATCGCTTGTTGTGGAAAAGATGTGCTTTGTTGAATTATTTTTTGTTCAACGGGCTTTTGGTTTTGAGCAACTTCATAGCCAATAATACCGCCAATTATGCTCGGCAATAACCAAGTCCATCCACCGCCTCGATATCCATGCCCATATCCATACGCCATAGCCGTATTCGTTGCAACAAATAATACTAAAAATAACAATATTGATTTTTTCATCAAATTTCCTTGTTAGTTTGAGACCTCCCCCTTCAGGGGGATTAGTTAAATTTGATAACGATGCGTAAGCATCTTTATCCTTATTTGGTAACCTCCTCGTTTACGTTGAAACCTATTTGCCTTTCTCCCCTCTCCCTTTGGGAGAGGGGCCGGGGGTGAGGGAAAATTAATCATTATAGGAGTTACGCAGTTGAATTTGTAACTCTATACAGGATTGAGTTTTTTCTGTCATTCTACGCGGAGGTCGCGTTAGCGACCGGAGTCGCAGAATCTATATGTAGTATGTAGATGGATTCTGCGACTCCGCTTCGCTGCGCGCAGAATGACTTCCTATTTTTCAACTGTGTAACTCCTACATTAGTTAAAAGTCCCTCACCCCAACCCCTCTCCCAAAGGAAAAGGGGCTATTTTGTTATCCACCATAATAGGTAGCAACTTGGGTTAATAATGTCTATTGAACGGTATAAGTCCTGGTTAGCTGGTTGTTTGCCTCATTGGATTCAGCGGTTTCGCACCAGCTATCCACAAAGGCGCGCAGCGTCCTGGAACCCTTACTCGTTGCGTTTAATGTGATCGTCATGGTTTTACTCACGCCCGCCGCCAGGGTGCCAACATCAACCCAGGCGTTGCCCACCGCGCCGCAGGTCTGGATCGTGGCCTGATTGGTCCAAATATCTAGGTATCCTCCTTCCCCGCCTGCCGTGCCCTGATTTTTAATGGTTACGGTAACGGTGAAAACGCTGTTGGCTGTGGGGCTGACGGGATTCAGGACAAGGCTGGTGACCACGAAGTCTGGTTGACGACTGGCTGCCCTGAGTTCAACGCTGACTTCGTTTGACAGCGCACTGGTGCCCGCCGCATTGACAGCGGCCATTTTGAAGAAATACTTCGATCCATTGGTCAATCCGATGATGACCACGCTGGTTCCGGTGACGCTGGTTTTGACCGGAGTCGTTGATTCACCGCCCGCTGTAACACCCTGATAAATTTTATAACTGGTGGCTCCCGTCACCGCCGACCACTTCAGCGTCACCTGAGAATAGCCCGCGACTGCGCTGGCAATCACCGGCGCAGCCGGGCGCGCCAAGAAGCTCGCGGTTACCGCTTTTGCGGCGTCCATGGTCACGACGCAGGAAGTGCTGGTTCCCGCGCAGGCTCCAGACCACTTTGTGAAAATCGACCCCGTGGCCGGCGTTGCCTTCAGTGTCACGACGGTACTCGGCGCGTAGTTTTCGCTGCAATCCGTCCCGCAAGTAATCCCCACCGGTGTACTGCTCACCGTGCCGCTTCCAGTGCCGGATTTCACGACCACCAAGGAATAGGTTGCTGGATCGAAAGTCGCGGTTACCGTCGTGGCCGCATTCATCGTTACCGTGCAGGTGCCCGTTCCCGAGCAGCCGCCACCGCTCCAGCCCGCGAAGGTCGAACCTGTGGCCTTTGTCGCGGTTAGCGTCACGCTGGTTCCAGATGAATAATCCTCCGTGCAGTCCGTACCACAATCAATCCCCGCCGGGCTGCTAGAGACACTTCCGGCACCAGCACCCGTCCTGGTCACGGTCAGTTTGTTCCTCGAAGGCTCGGTACCCAAAATATCAAATGACTGTCCAGCGCGCACGAGGCGCACCTGGAACGCGTCACCCTTAGCGCCGCTGTAGGCGTACCCATCGTAGAAATGGACGTACCACGCGCTACCTGAATAGCCGGCGGAGGCCGAAGCCGACCAAAAACCCGACGCGGAGGTTGGAAAATAGTTGCCATCAATACTTGGAGAATAACGACCATAATCAACCAACGATATCAATTCCTTGATATTGGGCAGACGCCAATCATTGTAATTTGCCAGGCGCGTATCCTTCGCGGCGGTCAGTGCCTGTGTCCAAGTCAGGCCGGAAGCAGTACCGGTACAAGCATCACCGCCATAGATCTGCCCTACACTGCACTTGGCCCACATGAGTCCAGTGCAGCCATCCGTGACGGTTCCGTCCAGATTATCAGTCAAATTGACAATACACTGTCCAGCGCGCACGAGGCGCACCTGGAACGCGTTAAGCTCATTGCCGTAGTCGGCGTTACCACTGTCGAAATTGACGTACCACGCGTTACCTGAATAGTTGGCGTCGGCCGAAGCCGACCAAAAACCCGACGCGGGTGTGTTAGGGAAATAACTCACATCAATGTAAGTACCACCCGAGGTAACGCCATAATGCACAATGCCGGTCAGTTCCTTGATGGTGGGCACACGCCAGTCATTGAAGCCGCAGAGACCTGAAGCATTGACGGTGGTGACAAAACTGCCCATGGCTTTGTCCCAGGTGTAGGTGTTGTCCTTGTCGCGGACACCACCATCATCGGTTTTAACCTCCCAAAGAAAGCCGGTGACATTGTCGCGGGTGCAGGCCCAATCTTTTGGACCGGTGCCAAGAACAGCGGAGACGGGAAGTTCGCTGCCGTCGTTAGCAATTTTTGTGAAATCAAACCCCACCCTGCCATCACCAACCTTAACCAGCTTACCCGCTGCGGCTTCGGCATCGCGTCCATAGCGACCATCCTGGCGCGGATTGACGGCGCTGTCGCCGGTGGTGGCTGCGGTACAGATGGATAAAGCGCCGTCGTCATTACTGCATACCGCCATGCCGGTGTCATTCAGCGCCCCGAGGGTGCCGACGGCGTGGGAAATATTTGAAAAACTTATTAAGGATAAAAAATAACTTAGCAAAATTGTAATGATTGATTTCATAAGGTTTTCTGCTATAATTTGGAATTAATGATGATAGAATTTTCTAAAGTATCGTGTTCAGATCTGGGATGTCAAGCAGTCGATCTCGAATGCGACGCTACATCGATTAAAGTGTGTGTTACTTGGGCCGTGTAAGGGCTGATAGCCGGGAAAGATTCGGCGTTTTTACCGGACGGTTGTAAAACCGTCTTCTTATCCTCTCCGCCCTAAAGGGCGAAGTTTCTCGGAGACACTGATGAAGCAAGAAGAACCGTTACGTTTGCTGATCATTAGCGAATCCTGGAACGAAGCTGAAGTCCTTACCAACCACCTACGCAATGCCGGTTACATCGTTCGACCGCTAAGAGTCGAAGATGAAGAACGTTTAGCGGCAGTTGTGCGCGATCAAGATTGGGATTTGCTACTGCATTTACCAGATGATGCCTTGGATGTGGAACTTGCTACCGTCCTTGCTTTATTGGCGGATAGCCGCAAGGACATTCCGCTCATCGTGGTGTCGGATAATATTTCTCCCCAGCGAAAGCTCGAATTTTTGGAGGTGGGAGCTAGGGATACCGTTCCGAATACTCCACCTGGTTTATTACAAAAGGTAGTGCGCCGTGAATTGGAAGGGCTGCGTCTGCGTCGTGGGTTTCAAGCGTGTCAAGATTCACTTAGGGAAACCGAACGACGCTGCCGAATTTTGCTGAACAACGCACGGGATGCTATTGCTTATGTCCAAGAAGGAGCGCATATCCTCGCTAATCCAGCCTATCTTCAGATGTTCCAGTTTGCTGATGTTGATGAAGTCATTGGTGTTCCTCTCCTTGACATGGTACCTCCAAGTACTCATCACTCATTGAAAAATTTATTACGCGCCGCAGAGCGTCCAGGAGGCAGCGGAGAAGTTCAATCCCTGGAAAGTCAAGCTCTGCGTAGCGATGGTGGACATTTCTTAGCACGTTTCGAGATAACCCCTACCATCCTTGATGGAGAAACTTGCATTCAAGTAGTTATTCATGATTTATCACCAACCACTGAATTTCAGGATCAAATTAACGAACTCTCTCATCGAGATTTTTTAACTGGATTATATAACCGTCAATATTTCCTCCAAGAATTGAATCGAACCTTGCCCAATAAGCCAGGCATGATTTATCTAACGGTAGACAACTTGGCGACACTACGCAATAAATTGGGAATTGCTGGAACCGATCAGGCACTCAAGGAAATAGCAAATATAATTATCCGTCACACGGAATCCAGTGATTTAGTGGCTAATTTTAGCGATGGTGTGTTTACCATTCTCGCTACTCAGGGAGAAGAATTTCGTTTACGTACTCTTGCCGAGCGAATCCGAAAAAAACTTAGCCATGAAATGATCGAAGTAGGAGGACTTAGCGTTAATGTCAGCGCCAGTATTGGTTTTCACCATTCTAATCTGGATGTCAAGGACAGCCAAACATTACTGACGCGGCTGGAAGCTGCGGCGTTGGCCGCCCGTGAAGGCAAAGGAACAGGCATCATGGTCTGTTTTGAAGATTCCAAAAAATCCAACGTGGAGGAAAGTATCAGTATCGTAAAAACGGCACTGGAACGGAATCAATTCTTTTTCCTGTATCAACCCATTGTGTATTTACGAGGCGATGGGCGTGAACTCTATGAGGTTTTTTCACGGCTTGCTGGCCCCAATGGCGGACAACCAATTCCTGCGCAAGTAATGCGGCTTATTAATGACACCCACCTGCCGTCAGCGGTGGATCGCTGGACAATCTCACGACTCCTAGAGGTAATCTCGAATCGACAGACGCGACATGGTAAACCGCTACAAGTATTGGTTGGGTTATCCTTGGATACGCTATTGGATGAAGCGTTTCCCTCTTGGCTCGGAGGAAAATTAAAATCATTGGGTGTGCCCCCAGCGTCGCTGATTTTACAAGTCGATGACAACCTTGTTGTTGACCATTACCTTAGAATGCGTTTTCTTATTCCTTCACTGCATGGGTTGGGTTGTAGTTTTGCTTTATCAAATTATCGCGGCAGTGCGGTATCCTCACAATTAAGCCAACTCAGCGTTGATTATTTTAAAATCGACGGTAGTATCATCCGCGATTTAGCAATTAACCACGAACATCAATTTTTAGTACGAACCATCAATGAACAAGTTCATGAACTTGGTAAGCATACTCTCGCTGAATCGGTTCGAGATGCAAACACGTTAAGCTTGCTTTGGCAATATGGAATAGATTATATCCAGGGTGAATATTTACAGAAACCTTCAGAAACGATGGATTACGATTTTTCTAATTTATTTATTGAATAAGTATATTATTATCCTATCGGCATGCAAACTGGCTACGTAATGCCTCCAATACTAGATTACGTGCTACATTTCGTTGCGATTGGTGGTGGTCATTAATACCTGTGATAACTTGCTGGAGTATGCGTTCTAGCGGAATATTATTGGGAATACATAAAGCCGTTCCATCTAAAGCATCTAAAATACCGCGAATATAGCCTAAAAACATTCCCGCCTTAATCGAATTTCCTTCATAACCATTTTGAACCTTAAGATACTCTTCAAGATAATTATATAGCTCCTGCCCTTGCATGGGTTGAGCGGCTACGGTAGTGATAAGAAAAAAAGTTAAAATAAAGCTAGGAATAAAAGTATCACGCATAGAGTTTATCCAGGATTGAATCGTCAACAATTAAATTTAGAATTACGCAGTTGAATTTGTAACTCTATACAAGATTGAATTTTTTGTTGTACAGGATTGAATTTTTTCTGTCATTCTGCGCGGAGGTCGCGTTAGCGACCGGAGTCGCAGAATCTATCTACATGGTATGGATTGTTATGGTCGAAAGTCAAATTATAAAAAAATATATTGGATATTCTGTCTAATAATATCTAACTCAAGTTGCTACCTATTTGCCTTTCTCCCCTCTCCCTTTGGGAGAGGGGCCGGGGGTGAGGGATAATTCCTCAACATTAGTCAAAAGTCCCTCACCCCAACCCCTCTCCCAAAGGGAGAGGGGCTATTTGGTTATCCATCATAATAGGTAGCAACTTGGGTTATCTACTATTGTTCTTAAATCAATATACAGTTTTTAGCTCGCTATTTATCTTTGGTGGATCATGTCCCTGACCTTGGACGAAATTGCTCTTATTGCTACCGCCCCGGCAAATGCCTGGTATCTCAGTGGCGCGATTGTCGTTTTGGCACTGCTGGCTTTTATCAATTTTCGTTGGCGGATTGCGCCACTACTGACGGAAATGCGCAGCGCGCGTGCATTGCTGGAAATTGTGCCTGACTCGCGGACGCTGGTAAGTCAACTGCCTGAGTTAGATGCAAATCTTGGCTCTTGGCCGTTATTGGGTCCGCCTTGGCGGGAGTTTCGCGCGACTCTGGTTCTTCCAGAACCGGGTGAAACTGTTCAAGTCTTGGCGACTCGTGATCCTGTGGCTGCCTTTCAGGCGGGAAGATTACTGACGACACATCTTAATCTACGCTTTTACCACGCGATGCCCAACATGTTGGTGGGAATCGGTATTCTGGGCACTTTTATGGGGCTGTTGTTCGGTATTCATGTGGCGAGCAAGGGCCTGGCTGCGTCCGACATCGCGGTGGCACGAGGAGCGTTACAAGGATTGTTATCCGCAGCCGCACTCAAATTTTCTACTTCGGTAGCCGGCCTGCTCACGTCGCTGCTTTTTTCCTGGCGCGAGAAACAATGGACCCATCGTTTCGAGGTGCTTGTCGATCAATTTACCACTGACCTGGAAGCACGACTTGTCCGTGTGACTTCTGAAGCCATCGCCTTGTCCTCATTACGCGCTATCGCGCGCCAAGAGGCATTACTTTTGAATCTGCCGGAGCGCATTGGAAACATTTTGGCTGCGAATTTAACACCGCAACTTGCTATGCTCGCTGCCAATAATGAAAAACGAGAAGCGGGGATGATGGAACGTTTGGAACGATTGAGCCGTGACTTTTCACGAGCATTGTCCGGCGGATACGGTGGAGAGGAAACGACACGCCTTGCCACCACTTTGGAACGAGTGAGCGTGGCCTTGGAAACTCATACCGCAGGATTGCGCGGCTCTTCGGGAGAAATTGCGCGTGAGCTTTCATCGACTTTTCGGGAGGGAGGCGAGACGCTTAAACGCGACGTGGCGCAGACACTCACTGCTATGCTCGGACGGTTATCCACTGCGATTGAAGAAATGACCGGACATCTTTCTATGGCCGGAGTGAACGCAGCGCATGATCTAAATCGCGCCGCGAGCGGAATGGATTCAGCGGGCGGACGGCTTACCAGTGCCTTGGGCGGCATGGAAACAGCCGCTGAAACCTTCGGGAGTGAAACCGAGCGGCTACTGATAGGTCTACGCGAGGCGCACGCTGGTTTTGTCGTTGCCGCCGCACCCTTGGCAGAAGCTGCGGTCGCTTTTCGCAACAGCGCCACGCGGATGGAAGGAACCACAGGACGAGTCCAGGAAACCACAGAAGGGTTACGTGCTACGGTGAGCGAACTGTCACGTCTGGAGGTGCAGGTCTGTAATCAATGGCGTGAATACGAGGAACGCTTCACCAACCTTGACGCTGCTCTTGCCAACACTTTTCACGAGTTTGACTCTGGGCTTTCCCGGACTACAACCTTAGTGCGTGAATGGGTGGAGGGTCTAGATCGTCATACTGTTAGCATTGTTCGTGAGTTAAGCACCGCAACTGAAGAACTACGCGAAACGGTAGCCGAATTTACCGCGATCTTGGTGGAAACGCGACTCGGAAATCACCATTAATGCTTGGTCGTCCGCCTTCCCTGGCAGGCTGCCACGCATAGCCGCACGGTTCACTTAAAGCCCCGCATTTAGGCGTGGGGTGTCAATCTTGTATCACCGATAATGTCTGTCCACCTAGAGTAATGGTGCCCGTGCGTTGGGTTTTACCGCTATTAGTATCCACGGTGTAGCTGATAGTTTGTGAGCCAGAACCGTTCGTCTGTCCAAGATGAATCCATTTATTATTGGTACTCACTATCCAGTTACACGTAGACTTGGTATCCGATGTGGTCTTCAGGGTAAATTTCCCACCTTCCATCGCCACGCTTTGGAAATTGGGATTGATGTTGTAGAGACAACTATTGCCTTGTCCCAACTGAGTTACCATAAACGGATACTGCCCGGCCAGAGTAATGGTAGCGGTGCGCGTTTGCGTCGTGGAATTGGGTTTAGCCACAAATTGAACGGCAGCTAAACTGTTCCCAGCGCTGTCCTTGACCATCGCTGAGGTAGTAGTGAGCCACGAAGGATTACTGCTCACCACTGTAATATTGCAGCCCTGCGCCACCTTGGCAGTAAAACCAGAACTCAAGCCCGCTGCACTCACCTGTTTACTGTTCACCGTCATCCCGTAAATACAATTTTGCGGTGGTGTTGGTTGCTGTGTTGCACCACTTTGATTCACCGTAAAAGTCTGACCAGCCACCGTAAACGAACCAGTGCGGTAACTTCCACTATTGGGAGTTATGGTGTAGTTAATGCTGCCTGACCCAGTTCCATGATTGGAACTGAGGTTAATCCACGATACATTGCTACTGGCTGACCAAGTGCAGGCCACTGAATTACCACCAATATTCACAGTACCATTACCACCAGATGCGGTGTAATTGTTTGGTACTACTGGTGAAAGTTTATTGGAGCACACCATGGCATCTTGTGAGACCGTAAGGGTTTGTCCCATTACGTATATCGTGGCTGTCCGTACTACAGAAGTGGGATTTGGCTCAACTTTGAATTGCACCTTGCCGCCACCGGTGCCACTGGGTTGAATCATTGTCACCCAGGGAGCGCTGCTGTTAGCGTGCCAATTGAGGGTATTATTGAGCGTGGACACGATAAAAGAATCCATGCCGCCATCAGCACCCATAATAATGTCATTCGGCATCAATGAGTTACCTATTACGCCAGCATGAACATCGGTTACCGGCAGCACTCCAGCACTATCAGCGTTCAAAGCACCTTGAGTTCCAACCGCCGCCGGCCACAGGGTAAATACCTGGCTGGCATCCTGCCCCGCAATGTAGCTGCCACCGGGGGTCAACCCAGTCACGTACACCTGATCTGGCGTGTTGACTAAAGTCACCTTGAGACCTTCCACTGTCCCTCCATTCACCGGGAAGAACACATAGGTAGTCCCGATACCACCGGCATAGCTCTGGATCAACACCCCATCAAAAGCCGTAGCGCTATTACCGTTGCTGTGTAACAGGGTTACTGGATCAGGCATTTGGCTGGGATCCGCTCCCTGCATCACATTGAGGAAACGTACATCCTTAGCCGTTGGCTCTTCAATCTGTAAGTGATAACCAGAGGGAGTGTTGACATGGGCATCCACTGCCGGATTGGGCGCACCCTGTTGACTAGGCTCTGGTTGCGCCAAGGCAGAATTACTCCAATTAAAAGCCAGATCCAATTTGATGTCCGCGCCCACAGGTAATAGAGCGTTAATGTAAAATTGCTGGCCTCCAGTGGTGGTCTCGGTAATGAGTGCCGGTACTTTCCGTGGATTAGAGGACACGGAGGGAGGAGGAAGAAGTGCATGGGTCACTGGATCTACCCCCTGCTCCAACACCAGGTTAAAGTGTTTGAAGAGACCTTCACTCTGGGTCGTGACTCGATCATATACCACAATATGATCAGGCTTGATCCACAGGTTGGAGCGCACTGCCTGCACCACATCGTTGGCCGTAATGCTGGTCTGACTGTTGGGTAGCCGGTTATACAGATTGGTGATGTCATCCTGCACGTAGACGTAGTGTTCCTTCAAGCTGCTGAGGGTGGTCGGATCCCCTATACCCATGGCCACAATCCACTGTCCACCAAAATCCCAAATGGGTTTCTCATACCAACCCAGCTTAACCGGCGTACCTGTGGCGTCTGTGGGGCTGGTGGCCTTGTTCTTGATCCCTAAACAGTTGTGATATTCACAAGTGGAACCGATCCCAGGGGTGCCGTTGCTGTCGTAACCGGAACGTTCCTTGGTTAACCACTCACCCTTGCGCCACAACTCAAATTCCCCGCAAACCCCACTTTCATGACCAATGGATTGCCATTCACAGATGTGAGTGAACCAAGAGGCGTTAGGTGTCCAATCGGTGCGCGCCAAAACGCGTGCGATGGGTTTAGCCAAAAACATGGTGGATAATGATGGTCGTGGATCAGAGGGTGGTGCTTGATTGGCGCTGATAGGATACTCACTGGGATCGAACATCAGAAACAATAAAATCGCCTCGCGTGATAGCGGGCTGTTGGAATCCTTGGCTTTCGTACCCACCATCCCCGCTGAATTACCTGCAATCTGATACAGATTACCAGGCGTATCGCTGCGCTCTAAACCATTCAATAACAACCATTTGACCGCATTGAGACGGGCGTCACGACCAGGATTACTACCCAAGTTACGCTTGAGTTCTTGGTCATAAACCCCGAGGGA
The DNA here is from genome assembly GCA_963575715.1 of Gammaproteobacteria bacterium. Classification (NCBI taxonomy): domain Bacteria; kingdom Pseudomonadati; phylum Pseudomonadota; class Gammaproteobacteria; species Gammaproteobacteria bacterium. The sequence goes on from CAUYTW010000177.1 coordinate 16,611, forward strand.
TGCCAGCAGCGGCAGGTTGTCGTGACTGGTGAGGTAGTTAAAGTACAGATCCCCATAGGCAGCGATGGGCCAAACGTGGTGGACGGTATCGTAGACGGGGGCTAATTGGTGTAAATGAGCGGCCACCACTTGATCCCAATAAGAACTGCTCACCAGACTACCCTGAGGTCCAGCCAAATTTTTACCGTCATAGCCGGCGGTATGTAAGGCCAATAAAGTTTGGAACAGATAGCCCAGTGATTCACCATACATGGCACCTTCCACTGGCAGACCTCCGTTGGCCAGACCAAGGCCCATACCCTTGGTATCCACATTAGGACCTAGCAGTAGCTGTTTAACGGTTTCAGCCTGCTCAAACATACCAAAAATTTGATATAGCCAAGCCCCAAGTAAATCGTTGGTGTAAGTGGAAACAAAATCGGCACTGTTCTGGCTGGGAGAATCACTGCTATCAATGGCCAAAGCCATAAATGTCAGTAACCGGAAACGACCCAAATAATAGTTATTAGCCATCATTCGTTCTTGGTTAGGCCAACGATAGATATTGGTGCCCCGTAACAGCTCCGGATCATTCAACAGATCAATCGGCCAAGGATGCTCCTGTTGAATCCAATGAGCCGAATAATCAGCCCACTTAGAAAAAACTTTTACGATGTTATCCTTGTCCGCAGTGCTCAAAATCGGATCTACCGGACTACCATTGAAATTTTTACGATTCTGTTCGTAGCCTTTAATCCAATCCACAATCAGCCCGATGGTATCACCGCCCCCCACTGCAAGACGATTGGCCACACCACTCATCCAGTAAGGGTCACAGAAAGGAGGATAGTTTCCCGTAGATAATTTCTGGTACAGATTGGGATTATCTATGCACTGCGCTGCACTATTGACGATGTGCATCAAGATGGTACGAGCCATTTTGGCATCGGTCGTGGCTTGAGATAATGGTGCCACCATAGAATGAAAGGCCAAAATAGCTGCCAGGGTCTCGGTCGCATAGTAACCACCGTTGATGCCAATATCCGTACCTATAACTGGATCCCACCAAGCAGGAAGTGGATTACCGGCGGCATCGAACATAAAGGCATACTTGGATTCGGCTACGGTAGCTGCTTGGGCCAGACCCTTGGTATACATAGGATTAGCAGGCACGGCCCAACCTTGCAGACGGGGTAGATCGCTTGAATTGAGCCAGATGCGGGGATGAGTAATGACTGGAACAGAAACGGCAGGTTGTCCGATTTTCGATTCAAAAGGACATTCACTAGGACAATTGGTTATGGTTTCTCCACCATTGCATATTCCATCGCCATTACAAATTGTAAATTTACTTGTTGGATTGTTACCTGTTGCAAAACCAGCGATATTTATCTTCTGATTTACCCATGCTAATACAATAACTATTAAACTTATAAAAATTAAAGCTACTCTTTTTTTGCCAAAATTTTCAAATTTAAACATATTGATTCTCCACGTATTGTAAGCGATGGTGTTTACATTAGTTTAAATTAAGTGAACCACTCTAGCAAAGCCATGTATATTGATTATGTGACATTCAAAAAATACCTGTCTATTTAAAAATTTTTTCTGCATTTTTAGCTCCTCCTCACAAAGTAAAGACCTGTCTAAAATAGAAGAATTCTATCACTTTAGGATAGTCATCGTGTTATCATCTTGATACAAATTTTCCCATTAGAGATATATTAAAAAATATGGATAAAAATAGATTTCGTAAAAATGTCGGAAGCTTAATATCTGATTTATTTGAAATTAATAGTAATGACATGAACAATTTTTACAGTTATTTTATTATATTTATGGAAGGTGTTTTTTCAACTTTAATAAGTGTATATATATGTAGTTTTATAAATATATCAAATCAAGGATTGTTTTCAATATTTTTAGTTGCATCAACATTTGTTTTGAGATTATCACAAATATTGGATAATAATACAAAAAATATAATATATTCTAAAAAAAATATATTTAATTCTAACAAGAATAGTATTACTTTAGTAACAGTTATTTTTCTTGGAATATTTACTGGATACATCATTGTTTCTATATTCATTAACGATGGTGTTATAAATTATTTTAATTTTATTATTAATCTAACTCGTAAAGGAATGATTGGAAATAGATTTGGACCGTTTGTTGCTACATTCTCGAATAACATAAGTGTTATGCTATTATTTTTTTTATTATCATTTATATACCGTTCATTTGGAATGATGCTTATCATTGGATGGAATGCTTGCGTATGGGGGATTACGTTTTCAACAATATTTATACAAAATAAAGACGGCAATAATATTAATATTTTTTTATCGATTATCGCCGTAACCCCACATCTGATTATTGAAGCAGTTTCATATATTACAACAGCATTATCGGCTATTTTTTTATCTAAAGCAGTAATCATTTATAATTTTAAAGAAGAAACATTTAAAAGTATAATTAAGAGCGTTATAATAATGCTTTGTTTTTCTTCTTTTTGTCTTTTTATTTCATCTTTAGTGGAAAGCTACTATACCACATACCTTTTGGGATGATATTTGTATTGCTCAATATGGTTATCTACTTAATTCGCAACATCCATCATTCAAATTCAGCGCGGAAATGGCTTTGGCCATGGTGAAGCGCAATCTTTCTGTTATTTGACTTTAGAGATGTAAAAATTGCCGGTCTTTTTCGGCTATCAACCTTTACAGGTCTGGTGACGTAAATGCTAATAATGTTACTTTTTTCTTTCAAACGGAAACTGTCTGAAGTATTGAGTCTATAATAGACCTATTTAAAATTCTGTAATTTTTTTCACTTCTTGTTTGTAACTTTTGTCACCATGATTCCTTGCGTCTCCCTTGATGAAAGAACTCATTTTCTGCGTTGATTTCGCGCCGAATTTGAATGACAGCAAAGAAAACACTTAATTTTTTATAGAGTTACAAATTCAACTGCGTAACTCCTATTTTTATCGGAAACTGTCTAAAGTGACTAATTCAACAACCGTTGTGCCGTCTAACCCAGTTACCCACAATAATTCTGCATCCCAATTAGATAAGCCTTACGTCGTTGGCATTGGTGCGTCGGCGGGGGGACTGGAGGCATTAGAAAGATTTTTCGGCGCTATGCCCGCCGATAGCGGCATGGCTTTCGTGGTGATCCAGCATTTATCTCCTGATTTCAAAAGCATGATGGATGAACTTCTCGGCAGGGTCACTCCGATGAGCATCCGCCAGGTCGTCGAATTGATCGATATTCATCCCGATACGGTTTACATCCTACCGCCGCGCAAGGAAATGGTGATTCGATCTGGAAAGTTGCTAACCCAGGACAAGCCTACTGATCAGCAACTTAACATGCCGATCAATACTTTTTTTCGATCATTGGCGCGTGAGCAGGGAGATCGTTCAATTGCCATTGTGCTCTCCGGTACGGGTAGCGATGGCAGCATGGGCATTCAGGACGTGCATGAGGTTGGCGGATTGGTGTTCGCGCAGGATGAGGAAAGCGCCAAGTTCGATGGCATGCCTAAAAGCGCGATGAACACGGGCTGCGTCGATGTTTGCCTGGCACCGGAGAATATGCCCGCCATTTTGCTCGAATACCTCAGAAATCCTTCGCGCATCTTGCTCAATTTGCGATCCGAGCGACACCCGGGTGAGCCACTGACCGGAATCGCGGCGGTTTTGGAAAAATTAAAGGAAATTTACGATCTCGATTTCAGCTTTTACAAATCAGCCACGATTACTCGCCGCATTGACCGCCGGGTGATGCTTGGCGGCTCCGGTATTTTTCAGGATTACATTGATTTGGTGTTGCGTGATCTGGGCGAGCTTGATCGCCTTTATAAGGATCTATTAATTGGAGTCACCCGTTTTTTTCGTGATGAAGAGGCATTTATCAGCATTGCAAAAACCGTGATTCCATTAATTTTGGATTCAACTCCGGCTGAGTCGGAGATTCGGGTATGGATACCGGCCTGCGCAACCGGAGAAGAGGCTTATTCGTTAGGAATGTTATTTCTTGAAGCATTCGAGCAGCGTAAGCGTGAACCTAATCTAAAGATTTTTGCCACTGATATGCACCGCGACTCCCTGCAACGTGCGTCCGAGGGATTGTATAACGCGGAAGATCTTAAAGCCATTATGTCAACGCAACGCCGTGAATATTTTTTCATTCATGAATCGAATGATATTTATCGTGTTATTCCATCCTTACGCAAATTATTAATTTTTTCTCAACATAATCTTATCAAGGATCCGCCCTTTACTCGAGTTGATTTGGTCAGTTGCCGTAATTTATTAATTTATTTTGAACAACCCGCGCAAAACAAAGTATTGGCTTCCTTTCATTTTTCACTAAAGCCACACGGCTTTCTACTTCTTGGGCCTAGTGAAGGCACCGGAGACCTGGCGTCTGAATTCGATACCATTGACCGACAATGGAGAATTTTTCGCAAAACTCGTGATGTTCGCTTGCCGTTCGACATGCGTGGTGGTCTGAAATTATTATCGGGAAAATCTCCAATTCATCCTTTCGCCGCGCAAGGCACACGGTTGCCCTATGTTTATGATGAACTGCTGAATCGCTATATGCCAACTGGCGCATTGGTCAATGAACGCCGTGAAGTCCTCCATATTTTTGGTAATGCCGCGCGTTTCTTGAAGCATTCCACCGGACAGATAAGTAACGACATCATGGATTTAACCCATGGTGATCTCCGCATTGCCCTGGCATCGGCGCTGCAAAACGTTGGCAAGAAAAACGAACGTGTTGAACTCAAGGGCGTGCGGCATGTCGATGCCGAGGGAGAAATCATTTTCAACATCATCGCGGAGCCAGTTGATGACAAATATCGTGGTGGTAAATTCACCATGATGTTGTTTCAGGAAAGAGTGCCGTTGGTCCCTCGTGAACCACAGGCGGTTCCTAATTTTGATGTTAGCGAGGAAGCTCGCCAGCGCATTCTTGGCCTGGAACAAGAGTTATTACATACCCGCGAGGCACTGCAATCGACCATTGAGGAATTGGAAACTAGCGGTGAGGAACTTCAGGCTAGTAATGAAGAATTGCTGGCTTCCAATGAGGAAATGCAGAGTACCAATGAAGAGCTGCATTCCGTAAATGAAGAATTATACAGTGTCAATTCTGAGCATGAACAAAAAATCAATGAGCTAAATGAATTAACCGCAGATTGGCGCAATCTGATTCGTTCTATCGATATCGGTATCGTATTTCTTAGAGAGGATTATAGTATTCGACTATTTTCTCCCAAGGCGACGGAAATTTTTAATTTGTTGCCGCAAGATGCTGGCCGCGACATGCGTCACATTACCTCACGGATCGCCAATGATGATATTTTCATGGTGCTTCCCCGTGTTTTCAAAAGCCGACGTTCGGAAGAAAGTAAATTGACCTGTGCCGACGGGCGTACTTTCCTGCGCCGCGTTCTGCCATATGAAGGGCCAGATAAATCTGGTTCAGGTATTGTTATTACCCTGGTGGATGTTAGCGAATCGGCGCGTGCCGAAATTTCTCTGAGAGAAAGCGAAGCACGTTTTCGTGGCATTATTCATGCGTTCTGCGAGGGAGTATTGTTGATTAATCGTGATGGCCTAGTATTATCCTGCAATGAAGAGGCGATGCGGCTATTGGCAACGCCAGCGAACGAGATGATCGGAAATAAATTTTTCGATATCCAGGGATTACAGGTATTGAGGGAAGATGGAATTCCCTTCCCGGAAGGAGAATCGCCCATAGCCCGAGCATTATCAAGCGGTGCCTCGTCGCGTGGAACGCTCATTGGATTACGCCACCAGTATGTGAGCGATTTGTGGGTCATCGTGAATGCCGAGCCAATTATTGTACCGGATGAGCAACAGGTGTCGGTGATGCTCTTCACGCTGACGGATATCACCGAGCGTAAATTGGTCGAGGAGCAATTACGCATCGCGGCGGTTGCCCTGGAAGCTTGGGAAGGCATGATGGTCACTGATACAGAGGGAACTATTTTGCGTGTTAATCATGCCTTCACGAAAATCACCGGATATTCCATGGATGAAATAATAGGACGCAAGCCATCACTGCTTAAATCTGGAAAACATGACGCGGATTTTTATCGCCAGATGTGGCGAAAACTGAATCAGGAAGGTTGCTGGCAAGGTGAGATATGGAATCGAAAAAAAAATGGCAAGAATTACCCACAATGGCTGACTATCTCCGCTGTCAGAAATACTAACGGCCTACATACTCACTATGTAGCAACCTTTTTCGATATTTCTGACCGCAAGCAGGCCGAAGAAAAAATTCGGGAAATGGCTTTTTATGATTCGTTGACCAACCTGCCCAACCGCCGTCTCCTAATGGATCGGCTGGAACAGGCTCTCGCCACCAGCGTTCGCAGTGGCCAATTTGGCGCGCTGGTTATGCTAGATTTAGATAATTTTAAAACTATCAATGATGTATATGGACACGCTACAGGTGACAAATTTTTAATCGATGTCTCCGAGCGTATCAGGCGTACTGTTCGAGATAGTGATACCGTGTCTCGTTTGGGTGGTGATGAATTTGTTCTGATACTGGAAAATTTCGGCATAGACGAATTCACTGCCGGTGCTCATGCACAAAAAATGGTCAACAAGATTCTCACGGTCCTAAATGAACCTTATTATTTTCCCGTGGATCAAAAAATAGAACGTTATGATACTTCGGCGAGTTGTGGTATCTGTTTATTTCAAGGACAAAAAAATTCAGCCGAGGATGTACTGAAACACGCAGATGTTGCCTTGTATCAAGCAAAAGATGCTGATGGTAATACAAGTAGATTCTTTAGTGAAATTACCCAAATCGAAGTCAATCATGCTGCACAAATGGATGCTAATTTGCGTCTCGCCCTCAGAGAAGAGCATTTTCAGCTATATTTTCAGCCGCAGTTCGACCGGGATAACCGGATAATCGCCGCTGAGGCGTTAATTCGCTGGCTACCGCCGAATGGAACCATGATTAACCCCGTTGAATTTATCCCCTTCGCAGAAAAAAATGGGCTAATTCTGCCGATTGGCAACTGGGTACTGGAATCAGCTTGCAAAACATTAAAAGAATGGTCCAAAAATCCTTACACAAGATCTTTGCGACTCGCGGTCAATATCAGCGCCCGACAGTTCCACGAACCCTTATTTTGCGAATCGGTCTCTAGTGTATTGCAACGTCATGAAATTGATCCCACAAAACTAGAGCTGGAATTGACCGAAAGCGTGGTCATTAACGACATTGGTCAAGCCATTGCTAAAATGAACGCAATCAAAAAATTAGGTATTGCCTTGTCCCTGGATGACTTTGGCTCGGGTTATTCTTCGCTCACCTATCTTAAGCGGCTACCTTTTGAAAAACTCAAGATTGATCGAGAATTTATTCGTGACATCATGAGTGATTCGGACGACGCGGTGATCGTGCGTACCATTATTGCTATGGGAAAGGCGTTACGACTGGAAGTGACCGCTGAGGGTGTAGAAACTGAGGAACAATTTCAATATCTCGGCCAACAAGGTTGTCGATTATTTCAGGGCTATTTGTTTAGCCCACCGGTACCACTCGCAGCTTTTAATTTGATTATGGAAAATAATTTAACACCTCAATTGAGGAAGAAAATTTCTGCCAGTCAAAAAAAATAATTTTAACTCACACTACATTCGTGAACAAGTATCTTGCCAATTTTGGTATTGTTTGCCATTCATTGTTTTTTTTGACTTTGCTCCTGAGTGGTGTGAGCCATTCAGCCGATGAAGAATCTGGTGAACCGCAATTACGCTACCAGGTCAAGATCGAGGGCGTCGATAATGCGCTGAAGGATTATCTCCAGGAGATATCCAATGCCTATGCCCGACAAAATCGCACGCCCGCCAATGCCAGCGTGCTCAGGCATCGCGCTGAGGCGGATTTGCCCACATTACACGACGCCCTGCGTGCCCGTGGCCATTATGATGGTCAGGTGGATCTAAAAATCACCGAAGATGGGAAATTCTCAACCGTCATTTTTGCCATTGAACCTGGTCCACTGTACCGTTTTGGTCAATGTCGAGTTGAAAATCTCGCTGCCGAAAGTGCTTATCGCTTGCCGCCTGCCCGGGATCTCGGCCTGGTGGTTGGCCAGCCCGCTGAAGCTGCTCAAGTGCTGGCGGCAGAGGCCAATCTGCTCGCCGGAGCTAAGGAATCAGGGTATGCCCTGGCTCAGACCGGCGAGCGCGTTGTCACCGTTGACCACGATACCCAAACCATGGAAGTTCTGCTGCGTCTGCGTCCTGGTCCTCGGGCGTTCCTGGGAGACGTGGCATTCAGTGGAAAATTCAAGGTGGATGACGGCTTTTTGCGCAGCCTGGCACCTTGGCGACTCGATACTCCCTACCACCCTAAGTTGATCGAAGATCTGCGTCAGGCGCTAATAGACACCGATCTCTTTGCTAGCATCCGTGTGTCGCTGGGGGATAGCCTCGATACCAGAGGACGAATTCCCGTTCATGTCGAACTCGCGGAGCGTTTCCAACGCACCTTCAAAGCGAATCTTGGCTATAACGTCACCAAGGGTCCGGCGATTAGCCTGGGTTGGTGGCACCGCAATTATTTTGGCGCGGGCGAGCGGCTTTCGCTGGCAGGAACTTTATCCGGGATTGGTTACTCGCTTGAAACCAAATATCGCCAGCCAAATTTTTATTATCCCGATCAAGCATTGGTCATCGACGGCGGCATGGCTGCCGAGAACACGAATGCCTACAACACGCTTACCGCGAGCATTAGCGCAGGCTTGGAGCACAAACTGGCGAAAAACATGACATTGACCATCGGTTCCACTTTTCGTCTTAGCGAGGTGGAGGACGTTGCCGAAAACGCCAATCGTTTTGGCTTGCTGTCTTTGCCGCTGAAGGTTGATTGGGATTTTAGCGACAATCGCCTTGACGCAGCGCACGGAGGACGCCTGTTTTTTCAGGGAACGCCTTATGCGGAAATTCTTAATACAAGATTATATTTTGGCAAAATATTGGGAAAATACAGCCACTACCTTGAACTTTTAGATCATCGCCGGTTAGTGCTTGCTGGACGGGTCAGCCTCGGCGTCATTCTTGGCGCGCAACGCGACAGCGTACCGGTTGACGAGCGTTTTCACGCCGGCGGGGGTGGTTCGATTCGTGGTTATGGCTATCAAATGGCCAGCCCGCTGAACGCGAAAGGGAAACCCCTTGGCGGGGTGTCCCTGCTGGAACTGTCAACCGAGGCTAGATTTGAAATAACTCAAAATTTTGGCGGGGTGCTATTTATCGATGGTGGAGGTGCTTTTGCGCGTGATGTACCGGATTCGGGCGATTTCTTGGTTGGAGTTGGGGTCGGTGTCCGCTATGCCACACCCATTGGCCCCATTCGTCTGGATTTAGGCGTGCCCACCGAAAAACGCGAAAAATTCGATGATTCCTTTCAAATCTATTTAAGTATTGGCCAGGCTTTTTAACGTCCCTGTACCAAACTAAAAATATCGTAAATCGCTTATCGCCGAGTTTTCCACCAGCCAAGCAAACTAATCAATATCAATCCCAATAAAGCGTAGCCATCTACTGCTCCACCACCACCTTCTTTGGATGAGGAACCAGAAGCAGTCAACTTAAAATTTTCCTGAGTGGTGCCGCTTACACCCAAGTTATTAGTGACAGTCAACGATATGACATAAGTACCAGCAGCAGTGGTGCGCAGTGATGTGCTTGGTGCATCAACCGGGATCAAGCTGGCTCCTCCTGGAGAGGAGATTAGCGCCCAATTCCAGGCGGTGATTGTTTGGCCGGGCCGGATTGCGTCAACTTTTCCATCCAGACGGATGGTGCTATTTTCACTCAATGGATCGAGTACCGCGATGGTTGGAATTGGGGTCATCGCCGCAATGACCGCCGCCTCGGCGTCGAGCAGGCCAGCGCCACAACTGCTGGTAGTGCAGTTGCATTGATCAATGACCATTGGCTCGCTTGGGCAGTCGGTCAGCGTAGGGTCGGCAGGAAACGGACGCGCGGAATTTTTTATGCGGTCGATGATCTCAACTGGAGTCAACTCGGGATTGACAGAAAGCATTAAGGCTGCCACCCCAGAGACTTGCGGCGCCGCGAAACTGGTCCCCACGTTCATGTCATTTGGTTCGGTATACGTACTTTTCACTGGGGTGGTGGTGCCCATGTCGCTGGTGGTATTGATGCTGTACAGGCAGGAGCCATCGTCATTGACGCAGTTCCCGGCGGGAGCGCCAATCGAAATTTCAGGGCCAAAGCCGCTGTAACCCACCTTGATTCCGTTATGCCGGACTCCCGCCACCGCCATGACCCCTGGACAATTCGCAGGCGCGCCGACCGCACCTGATTCATTGCTGACAGCGGTAACCACCAGCACACTCCGATCCATAAGTTCACCAACAGCATCAGTGTATGCCGCATCGCAAGGACTATCGCCCCCGAGGCTTAAATTAATGACGCGCGCTGGATGTGGGTTGTCGGGTATCTCGGGAACGGTCAACCCTGCGGCCCAGCGCATAGCGGCAATGATGTCGGAATCGAAACCACCACATTTTCCCATGACCCGCACCGGCAACAAGGTAACGCCCCAACTCGTGCCCGCGATGCCGATGGAATTGTTGCTTGCTGCGCCAACGATGCCAGCAACACGGGTTCCATGCCAGCTACTGTTTTGCTCGACAAGTTCGCCGCATAAGGAACGCAAGTCAGCATTGCGCGCGTCCGCGCTGGAGATGTAATCGCCCGCATCACTGGCGTCGTCGTCACGGCTGTCTCCATCACCGGCATTGGACGGGTCGGAAATGAAGTCGTACCCGTTAAGCAATTTACCTGCGAGATCTGGGTGTTCATAACGTACTCCGGTGTCGAGGATGGCGACAACCACTTCTGCTGAACCCGTAGTCACATTCCAGGCCCGATCAGCACGGATCGCCGCTGCTTCCGTTGATTGCAGATACCACTGCTCGGCGAACAAAGTATCGTTGGGCAGGGTCCGAATCGCACGCAAACGATCCGGAACCGCATATTCGACATCAGATTGCGCCGCGAGACGGCGTGACAGTTCCTGAGAAGAAATTTCTGCGCTACGCACGACCTCCATTCGTGTGGCGAGACGTCGTCCAAAACGCATCGCCAAACCAAGCCGCCGGGACAAATGTGCAGCCCGATCAGTCGATGGTTGTGTAAGAATGCTGGCGTCGGCCTTGTACTTGACAATGACACGGCCTTCCTGGGAAGCCCGTGTGTCGAAATTGACGCCTAGTATGACAATCATCGTGAAAGCCATAAAAAAATTTTTAGCCATAAAATTATTCCTAAATAGTTAAAAGCTATGTAGTTGAACTTGCAATTCTATACAGGTAGGAGTTACGCAGTTGAATTTGTAACTCTATACAGGATTGAGTTTTTTCTGTCATTCTGCGCGGAGATCGCATTAGCGACCGTAATCGCAGAATCTATTATGTAGATGGATTCTGCAACTCCACTTCGCTGCGTGCAGAATGACTTACTATTTTTCAACTGCGGAACTCCTAAACTGTTAGAAGCTATGCAGTTGAATTTGTAAATCTATAAAATTGTGTGCTAATTCTTAAATTATTTTGATAAACTACGCCGTTTACATCTTGCTCTAAAACATACAGCAGCATAATTTATATTTTTCTAGCTATTAAGTCATTTAACGGATGGTTAATCTGTCATTATAGCTGGTAACTTAGATTAATTAGATCTTACATCTTTATAGGTGGCAATTTAAGTTATGTATGACGATAACGGTAATGCAGTCAGTTTACCGAGCATGGTACAGGACATCACCCATGACAAGTGTAACGAAATGGAATTGCAATTGTATCGTGACCATCTGGAACAACTGGTCAAGGATCGCACCTGGGAATTACAGGAAGCACGCAATAACGCGGAACGCCTGTTGCGGGTGAAAACCGAATTTCTCAACAACATGAATCACGAAATCCGCACGCCCTTAAATGCAATTCTGGGATTTGCCCAGGTGCTGGAGCGCGATTCTTCTCTGCTACCACGGCAGGCCGAGCACATTCGGAGCATCATCCGTAGTGGCGCACATTTGCTCAAATTAATCAACGATATCTTTGATATGTCTAAAATCAATGCCGGGCAGGTGACGCTTAATCCCACCATATTTTGCCTGCATGATATGTTGAATGACTTGGAGAGTATGTTTCGTTTCCGTTCCCAGTCCAAGGGGTTGGAATTTGTTCTGGAACGTGACAGCAACGTGCCGCGTCGTGTGTTTGCCGATGAGAATAAATTGCGGCAAATATTGGCTAATCTGATAGAAAACGCCATCAAGTTCACTACAAGGGGCAAGATTGTCACACGATTGCGCGCCGAGGCGGTCACGGCGAAAGCCTGGCGTCTGTGGGTCGAAGTCGAAGACACCGGACCAGGCATCCCCGCTAAGGAAATAAATGCGATATTTACTGCGTTTCATCAGGCCGATGTGGGTATCAACCAGGAAGGTGGCGTTGGGCTGGGATTAGCCATCAGCCGCCAATTCGTGGAAATGATGGGGGGCGTGCTTAAAGTCACCAGTAAGGTAGGCCAAGGCAGTTTTTTTGGGTTTGATGTGTTACTGACAAGAGTCGATGACGAATGCTTGGCGGTGCCGAATCATCAATTTGACGCGCCGTCAATCGTGGCTAGTAACACCAACCGGGAGACACGGAATCATCCACCGCGTGTTATTGGCCTGAAGCCAGGCACGGGACCGGTGCGAGCATTGATTGTCGATGACGAGTCCGTCAATCGCGCAATTTTGCGTGAACTGCTAAAGCCGGTTGGTTTTGATATCAATGAAGCAAGTAACGGTTTGGCAGCCTTAGAGATTTTCGAGCATTGGCAGCCATCCGTGGTACTCATGGATCTGCGTATGCCAATTATGGATGGCTATGAGACCACGCGGCGGATCAAGTTGACAATGGCGGGGCGCACCACTCCCATCATCATGGTCACGGCCAGTATCTTCACGGACGACAAATTGACGGGTGGCGTAGATGCTTTTTTGCGCAAACCATTTAAAGTAGAAGAGCTGTTCGAGACCATCGGACGATGTTTGAATTTGCACTATATTTTTGCTAACGATGTTGAACCCACTCCAGCCACTGCGTCAACGAGCGTCGCGTTACCGCTCGATTTCGTCAATGCGATGCGTCAGGCAATATCCGAAGGTGACATCGCGCATCTAATGGAATTGATTGACCAGGCGGAAACATTGAATGGCGATGCGGCTCGAACGCTACGAACGATAGCAAACCAATATGATTATGATGGTCTTTTAGTCTGTCTAAACCACCCTACGGCTAAAGCCGGGGGCTAATTAAGCGCGAGCAGCGAACAGGCCAGCGCCAAGAAGTCCGACGCGGTGGTTGAGCACTACGCGAACCGGAATTTCCACCAATAAACGTTCCATGCGTCCCTTGGCCCGAAAGGCCCGGATAAATTCTCCTTCTTGAAGGAAGGGTAAAATACGCGGAGCGATCCCACCAGCCACATAGACTCCACCTCGCGCCAGACAGGTTAGGGCCAGATTGCCTGCTTGTTGGCCGTAAATCCGAACAAATAAGCGTAAGGCATGTACCGCCAGCGGATCGGCAGTGAACGCTGCGGCAGAAATGCTCGCTGCGTGTTCAAAATTTGGTGTGTCCTGGTTTGATGTTTGGCTACGTAAAAATCGATAAATTTCCACCAGGCCCATTCCGGAAAGCAAGCGTTCATAACTCACATGGTCGTAGCGCGTCTGCAAAAATTGTAATAATCCTTCCTGTTCTTTGTCGCGTGGTGCGAAGTCCACATGTCCGCCTTCGCTATCCAGGGGAAAATAGTGTCCGTCCTTCCAGACAAGAATGCCTTGGCCGAGTCCGGTGCCTGCTCCAAGCAAGGCGCGCGGCGCGCGCGGTACTTTGTATCCCGCTTGGAGGGTGGCGAGTTCGGCTGCCGCAAGTCCCTCGATTCCGTAACCTATCGCCTGAAAATCATTGATGATCGAGACTTGGCGTATTCCAAAATGAGTAGCCAGGCGGGTAGCGTCCAGATCTTCCCACGAGAGATTAGTTAGTTTCGCGTGCGTGCCTTCCACCGGACCCGCGACCGCGAAACAGGCTTTTTCCGGAAAGAAAGGAACTGTGCGCAAGAATTCCTCAACGAGGGGCACGAAGCCAGACCAGGCGACGCTTTCAAAGCGTGCCTCGTGGCGGGTGTGGTAACCACTTGCGGTTACTTCCGCGATTTGGAGTAAAGTTTTCGTGCCACCAACATCACCGGCGAGCACGTTCATTGGGTGACAAAACTCAAGCGGCTATTCATGTATAGTATCCTTAAATTTTTTCCGCCTTGGCGGTCGATTTGATGCGATTCATTATCACGGCTAAACCCAGCAGATCTCTCGCTGGTTTCGTAAGAACTCATAAAGCCTGATTTATCAGCCTGAGTCTGGGAAATCAGACTACGCTGCAACGAAGTGCAGGACTCACTCCCGAGGCGCTTCCTTCTGCCTGTCGGCAAATAGACAACTCTGAGCACTGAAAGCGGTAGATGCAGACAGAGCTACGGGAGTAGTACGAAACGGTCTGTCGCAAGGTGCAAAATATCGAACCGAAGCTGCGCGGCAAAATTGGCGATGGGAACGAAGCCGCAAGGCTTCCGTCACCGGGCTGTGTAAGGGCTGACCGCAAGAAAGATCGGTAACTTTTCACTTCAACGTCAAATATACAGGAGGACGGCGCTGCCTTCCCATGGCTAAAACCAAGGGTTTCCGCGCCGCAAATGCTGGATGAGCGCAATCCCCGAGAACGTCCTACCCCCTGCCACTACTGAGGTTCGTGCTCCTTTTCCCGCATCGGGTAAAATTTATCTCCAAGGTAGTCGTCCCGACCTGCGTGTCCCTCTGCGTGAAATCACTTTAACCGTCCCCGCGACCGGAGCCGGCGAGGGGAAAAAGGTAACGGTGAGGGTCTATGATACCTCCGGTCCTTACACCGATCCCGAGATGGCGATTGATGTCGGACGCGGTCTGCCACCCTTACGTGCTCCCTGGATCGGCGAACGCGATGATACCGTTGCGTCGGGCACGCAACCCATGGACCGACAATCTCCGTATTTTCCTATTCCACGCTGTTCACGGCAGGCGCGGCGTGGTGCGAATGTCACCCAAATGCACTACGCACGCAAAGGTATCATCACTCCGGAGATGGAGTTTGTCGCCCTGCGTGAGGAAATGACTCCAGAATTCGTGCGCGCTGAAGTAGCACAAGGGCGGGCCATCATTCCTGCCAACATTAATCATCCAGAGTTAGAGCCGATGATTATTGGCCGTAATTTTCTGGTGAAGATTAACGCCAATATCGGCAATTCCGCCCTCGGATCCTCACTTGCCGAGGAAGTAGAAAAAATGACCTGGGCGATTCGCTGGGGATCAGATACGGTCATGGATCTTTCGACCGGTAGGAATATTCATGAAACTCGTGAATGGATCATTCGTAATTCCCCGGTTCCCATCGGAACTGTACCCATTTATCAGGCCCTAGAAAAAGTGGGTGGACATGCCGAGGAACTAACCTGGGATATTTTTCGGGACACCTTGATTGAACAGGCCGAGCAAGGCGTAGATTATTTTACCATCCATGCAGGAGTACGCCTGGCCTATATTCCGCTTACTGCACGGCGATTAACGGGCATTGTTTCCCGTGGAGGTGCAATACTCGCCAAGTGGTGCCTGGCGCATCACCGCGAAAATTTTTTATATACCCATTTCGAGGAAATTTGCGCAATCATGCAGGCGTATGACGTGACTTTTTCCCTCGGTGATGGTTTACGTCCGGGGTCTATTGCCGATGCCAATGACGAAGCGCAATTCGCCGAACTGGACACTCTGGGTGAATTGACGCGCATCGCTTGGAAGCACGATGTTCAGGTAATGATTGAAGGCCCTGGTCATGTCCCGTTGCATTTAATCCGGGAAAATATGGATCGCCAGCTCAAGGTGTGCGATGAGGCACCTTTTTATACACTCGGACCACTGGTGACGGATATTTCGCCGGGCCATGATCACTTATCCTCGGCCATCGGTGCAGCATTAATCGGTTGGTTTGGGACCGCGCTGCTCTGTTATGTCACTCCCAAGGAACACCTAGGTCTACCCGATCTGGAAGATGTAAAAGAAGGTATCATTGCCTACAAAATCGCCGCCCACGCTGCGGACTTGGCGAAAGGCCATCCCGGCGCGCGACTCCGGGATGATGCGCTCTCCACGGCACGTTTTGAATTTCGTTGGGAAGATCAATTCAATTTAAGTTTGGATCCCGATCGCGCGCGTGCCTACCATGATGCAACCATGCCTAGGGACGCGGCTAAACTGGCGCATTTTTGTTCCATGTGCGGTCCCCATTTTTGTTCGATGAAAATCACTCAGGAGGTACGCGATTTTGCCGAGCGTAATGGGCTGGATAACCAGGCTGCGCTGGAAATGGGGTTACAAGAAAAAGCCGAAGAATTTCGGCGAGAAGGGGGAGCAGAAATTTATCGCCATTTATAATAATGGTCAGGAACCCCACGCCTAAAGGCGGGGGCTTGAGAAGTCAAATTCACAAGTTCGAACTTGACCAGCCTAA
>CAUYTW010000178.1 GCA_963575715.1 Gammaproteobacteria bacterium
TAAGCGCTGACAGCCGGGAAAGACCCGCAACTTCACCAGAGGGGCGGAGAAAACCATCCCCTTTCCTCACCATGGCTAAAGCCAGGGGTATCTCGGGGACAATGATGAACAAAATCGAATACCGCCCAGATATCGATGGTCTGCGCGCCATTGCAGTGCTATCGGTCCTTTTCCACCACCTTAGTGCTTCGCTCGTTCCCGGAGGCTTTGTTGGCGTTGACATCTTTTTCGTAATCTCGGGTTATTTGATCACCTCGCAAATTTACAAAGACGCGAGCCTGGGAATATTTTCAATCAGAAGGTTCTACCAACGCCGGATAAACAGGATTGTTCCTGCTCTTGCAACCGTGATTACCACAACTCTGGTCGTCAGCTGGATAGTACTGTCGCCACGAGACCTGATCTTAGTGTTAAAGAGTTCGATATTCGCAATATTGGGCATCTCCAATGTTTTTTTTTGGCGCGAGTATGGGAACTATTTTGGTGGCAATACTGCAGAGGCTCCTTTGCTGCATACGTGGTCACTAGGTGTCGAGGAGCAATTTTATCTGGTTTGGCCATTGCTTGTGGTTCTGCTGCTGAAATTGCGACCGCGCTACGTAATTGGAGGGCTTACAATATTTACCTTGATGGCAGGAGCAGTGTCGGAGATTGCCATTGGCTATGCGGCGTCCGCATCGTACTATCTTCTCCCGACCCGATTTTTCGAGTTGATGATCGGAGGTATGTTGGCCTTGGTTGTTGCCCACAAGGGTCCGGGGTCGCGTGCCTACTCGGGCCTAATCTTCTGTGTTGGGCTAGCGCTTATCGTTTGGTCGCTTTTCGGGCTCAGCAAAGCGTCATCATTTCCCGGTATTAATGCAGTATGGCCGTGCGCAGGAGCGTCTCTTCTGATTTGGTCTGGAAGCGACCAGCAGCATTCCTTCTCTCGAATTTTGACCAATCGACCAATGATCTTTATCGGGCTGATCTCATACTCTCTAGGAGTTACGCAGTTGAAAAATAGGTTCAAAATTTTCAGTCAGTTACATCAGATACCTATCTGATGACTTTCCATGGAAATCAAACAATTAAAATTCAACTGCGTAACTCCTACTCTCTTTACTTATGGCATTGGCCAATAATTTCTTTTTTAGCCTACATGGAGATTGCTGTCAGTGGTGAAATCGGGGCTTGTGTGATATTTGTCTCGATACTGCTGGCATGGTTGTCGTGGACGTTTGTGGAAACTCCACTGCGTCGGACGGGGGCGGCCTTGCGGTTCTCGGAAGTGTTTATCCGGCGCTTCGCCTTGACAAGTGGTGCGCTTATTCTTGTCGGATTTTTTACCAACCATATGAGTGGTTTCCCGAAGCGGTTTGATCACAGAGTCGCTGCATTCGAGAAAGCCCTGGACGCTAGGCCTGAAGTATTGCGTAGCGGTTGCCATGTCCAGAACACGAATTACGATACACCGCCAAACATCAATAAGTGCAGGCTCGGAAGCGACCGGTCTCGACTTGACGGCATCCTCATTGGAGATTCGTACGCGAATCATTTCACGAGGATGATAGACGTCATGGCCAAAGCTAAAGGGTTATCGTTTTTCGACTACACGATGGACGGCTGCCCACCGATTCTGGGGTACGAAACCGAACATTCATTGCCTTACCGGGAGCGTTGTCTTAAGCGGAATGAAGCGGCTTATGCACATTTATTAACGAAGAACTACAGTCGGGTGATTCTTGCTAGTAGTTGGCCAAGAACGGCAAAAGCTCGTGAGCAGCTAATGTCCTCCATCGCGACCATTCTTGGCACTGGCGCGCAATTGACATTGATAGTAAACAACGAAAGCATCGCACGCGCAAGCAGTTGCCCGATACGGCGGCTCATGTATGGGAACTCAAGTAATTGTCAATCACAGAGACAGGGGCCCCCCGAATATTTTGCTGATATCCGAAGCCGTTATCCGAGCGTGAATATCATTGATCCCAATCTTGCCATTTGCGATGGTGACAAATGTAGCCCAACACTAGGTGATACTCTTCTTTATCGGGATGACGGCCACTTGAACGACGTTGGGTCGAGACTGATCGGTGAAATCTTACTCGGCATGGACATCCATTTGTGAGTCACACCACGGCGGATTCATGATTTCCATGACGGGTTTCTGGGCGAGCAATATGAAATTAGAGTTGGAGTATTGGGTCGGAGTAAAAATCCTCGGATTTTTACTCCGATTGCGTTAATTGAGAAGGGATAACGCGATATGATTGGATAATTTCCTTTCAGAAAAATTTTCTTCATGAAACACTGATAGAAGTTACGCAGTTGAACTTGTTGCTCTATATAGGAGTTACGCAGTTGGAAGAGCTGGTAATACGTAAAGAGGGTTCGCTAA
>CAUYTW010000179.1 GCA_963575715.1 Gammaproteobacteria bacterium
ACGGCGCTTCCTCCCCATGGCTCAAGCCAGGGGTTTCCGCGCCGGATTTGGATGACCATTCCCGCCATCGCCATGCGTGGCGTTCATAAATATTTTGGCAAGATCCATGCGCTTCGCGGAATCGACCTTGAGGTACAACAAGGAGAATTTTTTGGTCTGCTTGGTCCCAACGGCGCTGGTAAATCGACCCTCATCAACCTCATGGCCGGCCTTGCTCGATTTTCAGCGGGAAGTATCGCCATCCACGGTAATGATGTGATCCGTCATTACCGCCAGGCACGCCGCATCCTTGGAATGGTGCCTCAGGAGCTGGCCTATGATCCATTTTTTACGGTCCGGGAGATGCTCACTATCCAGTCTGGCTACTTTGGCCTGGGCCGAAGCAATCGGGCATGGATTGATGAATTGATCGAAACCCTCAATCTAGCCGAAAAGGCAGATACCAACATCCTGCGTCTCTCAGGTGGAATGAAACGACGGGTTTTGATCGCGCAGGCTCTGGTTCACCGACCTCCGGTCGTGGTATTAGACGAGCCTACTGCCGGAGTTGATGTTGAACTGCGCAAGGCATTATGGGCCTTCGCCCATCGCCTGCATGGCGAAGGGCACACCCTTGTACTCACCACGCACTATCTGGGAGAAGCGGAAGCACTCTGTGAACGCATCGCCATTCTGCAAAATGGTGGCTTAATCGCGCTGGATACCAAGGAAGGCTTACTGGCGCGTTGCCCCTATCGACGCTTAATCGTTACCCTGGGCGAACCGGTTCCCACCCTGCCGAAAACCCTGAAGGAACGAGTGGTAGCGCGGGATGGTGCCTTACTTACCCTGCGGGTGCATCGTATCCATGAGCCAGTGGGAAGCATACTGGACATTTTGCGCGACGCTGGAGTGCGCGTCATGGATCTTCAAACGCAAGATCCCGGGTTAGAAGAAGTATTCCTTGACCTAACCCGAGAAAAGCTTATTTAAATTTAGACGGATTTTCTCAGCCAGCGTGCCGCGTCCCTAGCGAAATAGGTGAGGATGGCATCCGCTCCCGCGCGTTTAATAGCAAGCAGTGATTCCATAATTACTTGTTCATCTAACCAGCCATTTTGAATCGCCGCCATCAACATGGCATATTCCCCGCTCACCTGGTATACCAAAGTGGGAACTCGAAAACATTCCTTGATTCGCCAGACTACGTCCAAATACGGCATCCCGGGTTTCACCATGACCATGTCAGCGCCTTCCGCTAGATCAAAGGCGATTTCATGCAGCGCTTCGTCACTGTTCGCGGGGTCCATTTGATAACTATATTTATCGCTTTTTCCGAGATAGGCAGCGGATCCTACTGCGTCGCGGAAGGGGCCATAAAAGCGGGAGGCATACTTGGCCGAGTAAGCGAGGATCCGGGCGTGTGGGTAACCACTCTCTTCTAGCGCCTTGCGAATGGCTTGAATACGCCCGTCCATCATGTCAGAAGGTGCAACAACATCTGCACCTGCCGCAGCGTGGGAGAGAGCCTGGCGCACTAGAACCTCGATGGTTGCGTCATTCACGACATAACCAGAAGCGTCGATGAGTCCATCCTGGCCGTGGGTAGTAAATGGGTCAAGAGCGACATCGGTGATCACACCGATTTCCGGGTACTTCATTTTTATGGCGCGCACCGCTCGTTGGGCGAGTCCATCCGGGTTATATGCCTCGCGGGCATCCTCGCTTTTGGCTGTTGGAGGTGTAACCGGAAACAGGGCGACAGCAGGCACGCCGAGTTCCATTAATTTTTCAACTTCTTCCAAAAGAAGGTCGATGCTCAAACGTTCCACGCCGGGCATTGTAGTAATCATCTCGCGCCGTTGATTTCCTTCCAGCACGAAAGTGGGCCAAATCAAATCATCGCAGCTTAGGCGGGTTTCACGCATCAGGCGACGACTAAATTCATCGTGACGCATACGGCGCATTCGCAGCGCTGGAAATGGGCTTCTCGTGATCATTTAGAGTCCGCCACTAATCTATAAATAATGGTTATGTCTTTAGGAGTTCCGCAGTTGAAAATTTCAGTCATTCTGCGCGAAGCGCAGCGGAGTCGCAGAATCCGGTAGTGCCCTAATTTATAGGATTTGATGATTATTATCCGTTTTGGTTAATCGGAAGCGAGGCATTATAGTGATGGATAAAATACCAAATTGCTCGAATATCATTGGCCAGTTTTTTAGAAAATGATAAAAATTTTCTTACCAATCTCGAAATTCTTTGACGGAGTTTACAATTGAATCGTTCAATACGATTGGTTTGTTCACCAGATGCCCGCGAGAAGCCCCCGGCTTTAGCCGGGCAGGGAGGAAAGCGGGCGGTTT
>CAUYTW010000180.1 GCA_963575715.1 Gammaproteobacteria bacterium
GGGTGAAGGAACTGGACTATGTGCTCACGCCGGGGCGGTATGTGGGTTTGCCCGATGATGAGGATGATTTTGATTTCAACGAACGCTTTACCGGATTGAAGACTGAGTTTGAGGCGCAGCTTGTCGAAGAGGCCAAGCTCAATCAGGCGATTGTGGAAAATCTGAAAAAAGTGAAGTTGGTATGAGCAGCAATCTAGAGACGGTTATCAGCGATTTGCCAAGTGACTGGAATATGCTAACGGTAAGCAATCTGATTGATGAAGGCATATTAGAAAGACCAATGGACGGAAACCATGGCGGCAAACATCCAAAAGGAAGCGACTACGTTATCGAAGGTATCCCCTTCGTGATGGCTACCGATATCAACAATGGAAAGATTGACTACGCCAATTGTAAGTACATCAGTAAGAATTTAGCGGATTCCCTTGATAAAGGTTTCGCGCATGTTGGCGATGTCTTGCTGACACACAAAGCATCACTTGGAAGAACTGCAATAGTAGGAACTATTTCAAGCCCATACATTATGCTTACTCCCCAAGTCACTTATTATAGAGTAAGAGATAGGGAAAGACTCAACAATTCATTTCTTAAGTACTATTTTGACTCTCCATTCTTTCAAGATACTTTAGTTAATCATGGGGACAGTGGTTCAACTAGAGCTTATGTGGGGATTACGGCTCAAAAAGAATTGCCTATCCTCCTTCCCCCCCTCCCCGAACAACGCGCCATTGCCGCCGTGCTTTACAGCCTCGACGACAAGATCGACCTGCTGCACCGCCAGAACAAAACCCTGGAAGCCATGGCCGAGACGCTGTTCCGGCAGTGGTTTGTGGTAGAGGCGGATGAGGGGTGGGAGGAAGGTAAGCTTGAATTGATAATGAAGTTATCAAATGGGAAATCAAGACCCAATTCTTCAGGCTTAATTCCCGTATATGGTGGTAATGGTATATTAGATTATACGGATCAAAGTAATTATGAGGATGAATCAATAATTATTGGTCGTGTCGGTGCATATTGTGGAAGTTTATTTTTTGAGAATAATAAAATATGGGTTTCTGATAATGCTTTACATGCTAAAGCCAGAAATGACCAAGAAAATTATTTTCTGTTTTATCTACTTAAAACACTTGATCTAAATTCTTTTGCAGAAGGGTCTAGTCACCCTCTTCTTACTCAAACATTATTAAATTCGATTGATATAACTATTCCTCCTGCTGAAAGACGGCAGGAATTTAATACTTTATCGAAAATACTTAATTCCAAGACCATTTCAAATCAAATCCAAATCCGCACACTCGAATCCCTCCGCGACACTCTCCTTCCCAAACTAATGAGCGGTGAAGTGAGAATAAAATGCCAGTAAAATACTTAACAGAAAACAACGATAACACCATCGTTATTTATACAACAGACGGCAATCAAGTACAGGTTGCCGTGCAGTTACGCGCTGAAACCATTTGGTTATCGCAAGCACAAATGGCGACTTTATTTGATAAAGATAGTGACACGATTGGCTTGCACCTCAAGAATATTTATCAATCTGGCGAGTTGGATGAATCAGCAACTACCGAGAAATCCTCGGTAGTTCAACAAGAGGGCAAAAGGCAGGTTAAAAGAAACATTAATGTTTATAACCTCGATGCCATTATCTCAGTAGGTTATCGTGTCAATTCTAAAAAAGGCACACAATTTCGCATTTGGGCAAATAACATTCTCAGGCAATATTTAATCCAAGGCTACGCCCTCAACGAACAAAAGCTGCAAGCAGAACAGGAAAAACTGGCGGATTTAAAACAAGCGATTGCCTTGTCTTCCCGATTACTGCACAACAAAAATTTATCAAGCCTTGAAGCGCAAGGCATCTTGGCTATTTTAGAAAAATACAGCCACGCGCTGACCGTATTGGACGATTACGACCACCAACGCTTGGTCATAGAAGGTACGCAAACGCTAGAACAGCAAAAAATCAGTTACCCAGAAGCCATCGAACAAATACGGCTTTGGCGGCATAAAGAAAACTTGGGCGGGTTGTTTGGTAATGAAAAGGATGATTCTTTCAAAAGCTCGTTAGCCACCATTTACCAAACCTTTGCAGGCGCGGAGCTTTACCCCAGCATTGAAGAAAAAGCCGCCAATCTGCTGTATTTTATCGTCAAAAACCATTCTTTCAGCGATGGCAACAAACGCATCGCCGCCGCGCTGTTTGTCTGGTTTTTAGACCGCCACGCTTATTTGTACAAGGCCGACGGTGAAAAACGTATTGCGGATAATGCACTGGTGGCATTTACCTTATTAAT
>CAUYTW010000181.1 GCA_963575715.1 Gammaproteobacteria bacterium
TAGTTCCCTGCCCGTAGGTTCTACCGTCGGCGTGGTGTTTCACATCCCACTTGTCACGAATAAGACCAGATTGGCGGAACAGTCGATCCATTCGATTCGCATCCTTGCCCGTCCAGAACGCCAGCATATTGCACAAGGATTGATCGGCGCTGCTCCAGTCCTCGCCATGATCGCCAGACCACAGCGCCGAGAATGTTCCACCATTTCGAGCGGAACACGCCTTTTCAATCAACGCCGCATCATCCAGCATCAATGGAGTTGTCGCAGCCTTTCGGGTTTCTTTGTTCTCCTCTCCTGTGAGAGTATCCTTTGATTCTGTTTTTTCCATGAATTGTTCATGGAGCCAGTCAAGAGCGGATTGTGCTTCAATAATCTCATTAATCTTTCCATATTGATGACCGGTTACCGTGAGGTATCGCGGGCTTTCGGCATCATAAATTTCGATATCCTTGATATTGGTTCCCTTTCCACAACGTTGCGCCTGACCGTATACAAAAATACGATAGCCATGACCGCCTGGGGATAGTTCGATGTAGGAATGTTTGAACTTGTCGAGTATTTTATTTGCCCATTGGGTAATGATTTTAGTTTCGGGGTTTACGCAATGGTCAAGGTCAATTCCAACCAGTCCATCACCTTTTTTGAAGGCAAAACCAACACCGTCATATCCGTCGCGTTGATAAGCGATAATGGCATTTTCAAAGGTAGTCCAGGTGGATGGGTTATTGCTTTTTCCCTTTCGTCCGGTTATGGCGTTGTATGGCGGCTTTGTCCACTTGCTTCCGTCGCGTAATTCGTATTTCCACACGAGCCATTGCTTCATTTCTTTTAGAGCGTTTGGAATTGCGGATTGAATTACTGGTAGTGGCGTTGGTTTATTATGCGTTAAATTATTTTGTGTGTTATTTATCCAAGGTTGTAAAAGTGGATTTACAACCTCGGGGACAGGTTGTAAATTTTTTACAACCTCGGGGACAGGTTGTAAAAGTGGATTTACAACCTCGGGGACAGGTTGTAAATTTTTTACAACCTCGGGGACAGGTTGTAAAAGTGGATTTACAACCTCGGGAACAGGTTGTAAAAGTGGATTTACAACATTTTCATCCTCTGGCTTGTCACCGTAAAAATCTTTTAAGCGTTGTGTGGCTTTTACCTCATCCCAAGTACGGCCAATTGAAAGGGTTTCAGTTTTTCCATTAATCTTTTTAACCAGTTGGACGTATCCCTTGCTGGTTATACGCACAGTCCAACCAAGGAATGATGCAGGTGGCGTAACAGATTGATTGGTCATGACACAAATTTCCGTGTCAAACGTTCATATGCTTCATCATCACGCCATAAGATTGACATTTGTGTACACTATAATATTGTAGGTAAGGGTACAGTGTAGTAACTTTTTTAGTTACTTGTCAAACAGGAGTAACAAAAATGATTACAGCAGGTGAAAGATTAAAAGAAGAGCGTATTCGTTTAGGTTTTACTCAAGCTAGTTTTGGCGCTTTGGCTGGTGTTCAAAAAATGACTCAAAGTAGGTATGAAAGTGGTAATACTTCTCCAAATGTTGATTATTTTGAATGTATTGCTAAATATGGTGTTGATATAACATATATTTTGACTGGTAGTAGAATTGCTGGAATAGTATTGCCGGAAGAAGTTGAGGTATTGAAGCCTGATGAACGTGAGATTCTTTCGTATTATCGAAAAAGTCCGGTGAGTATTCGTAGTAATATAAAAGCAATAATTATAGCATTTGCTCAACAATTAAATAATGTAGAATCTATTGATGAATTATCTGCGAAGTTTAAGAATTCCAATGTTAAATTAAAAAACCAGAGGAAGGGACAAACTGGAAACGTTCGTGTTAATTCCATTAATTCTGTTCATTCTGGAGATGTTCATATTGATTCAGGTAATATTAATGTTTATGGTTAGCTGTTTCTAATAATTTTTATCATGATTTTTTTATTTAAGGTGGCATGACGAATCAGGGATAAATCGTTACTCCGATTTCAATTATAGTTGTTTTCATTAATGAATATTCCTTCATGAAACACCGAATAGATCCAAAGATTGATTGCGTTTTCAAGGCGTTGCTCGGGTCGCGGAAAAATCGTAATCTGCTTGCGCATTTTTTGAATGCCATTCTGTCGGGTGATCTGATTGCTCCGATTACTACTGTTGAAATTCTTAATCCATATAATGAAAAGGAATTTCTCGACGATAAACTCAGCATCGTCGATGTCAAGGCCAGGGATGAACGGAAACGGATATATCAGGTTGAAATCCAGA
>CAUYTW010000182.1 GCA_963575715.1 Gammaproteobacteria bacterium
TTGCAAGTCACCCCACAAGCCCCTCGATCCCGAAGGGTCGAGGGGTGATTGACATGATTGCCGTAGATGATAAAAAATCACTTTATTTTTCATCATATTGTGGAAAAACCTTTTTACTATTTTTTATAAATCCCGCCATACCTAGTTTAGGACGGCGGGAAATTTATCTTAATTTTAATTAAAATTAGCAACCACGAAATCCCAATTCACTAAATTCCAGAATGCCTCGACAAACTTCGGACGCTGGTTACGATAATCAATATAATAGGCGTGTTCCCAAACATCGCAAGTCAACAATGCCTTCTTGCCAGATGTCATTGGAGTACCGGCATTGCTGGTACTCACGAGTTCGAGGGAACCATCGGCATTTTTCACTAACCACGCCCAACCAGAACCAAAAGTGGTAATCGCAGTCTTGCCAAATGCTTCTTTGAAAGCCGAAAAAGAACCAAAAGTTTTATCAATCGCCGCTGCGAGAGCTGAACCCGGCGCTCCGCCGCTATTCGGGGAAAGACAATTCCAGAAGAAAGCATGGTTCCAGACCTGGGCAGCATTGTTAAAAATACCACCACCCGCATTCATGATAATATTTTCTAGGGACAGATGCTCAAATTCTGTTCCCTGAATCAAATTATTCAAGTTAGTGATATAGGTTTGGTAATGCTTGCCATAGTGATATTCAAGAGTCTCGGCGGACATATGTGGAGCAAGGGCATCCTTAGCATAAGGAAGCGGGGAAAGTTCATGAATCATCCAAATTCGGCGCGGAAGCTCCAGGCTTTAAGCCATGATGAGGAAGCGCCGTCCTCCTGTTTTTTCTTGAAGTTAAAGTTGAAGTTACCGGTCTTTCCCGGCTGTCAACCTTTATAGGTCTAGTCAATTACCCCGCCCAAAAGGACGGAGCTTGCGGCTGCACTCAGACGGTCCCTTGTCGTCATCATGCACCACAATAGGCTAATTGACATTAGCCCTTGCAGCGATATTAATCGCCGCGTTTTTATCCGCATTCGCAACATGTCCACAGCAGACACATTGAAAATGTGGATTGCGCGGTGCGCTATCCCTCACCGGCATAAATGCCGGGGCTTCTGGCACGATTCGGGTGACGCGAGTCTTGCGACCCGACTCTTCTCGCCAATGTTACAACACAGCTTCGATTATATTTCTGGAACTTTGCGACAAACCGTTTTGTTACTACCGATACATTTAACAGCAAATGAATTATAGCTGTAAAATTTCAGTACTGTCAAACTGTTACTATTTTTGAACTATTACCTTAATTTAGAATTTATTAATAAATGTAAGTAATGATTAACAAATCAGATACTATGCGTGAACCCTCGTAGCTCTGTGCATATGCTGCTTTCAAAGCCTGGAGCTACCTATCTGCCGACAGGTAGGAGGAAGCGCACTAGGGGTGAGCCTTTAAAGTACTTTGTTGCAACGTAGCCCAATTTTTCGGATTCAGGCTGATAAACCAAAGCTTTATCCATAAAGCGCCAGGTTTAGCCGGGGTGTGATTTACTATCTATACAATACAGCTGCTTCAAACTTTATATGTAAACATATTCTTTTGATAATTCGCTCTCTGTTGATAGGCATTTCGACCTGCAATTAGAGTCTTGGTTGGGCAGTACTCAACCGGAGGCCAGTCTGTACCGACAATGTCGTGTGTTTACTGAGCATTGGAACTCAGTACCGTAAAAGCTATCCTGCTGACTCATCCTTGAACAGAATGACTTTGTGATCTAATGTGGTCGCTCTCGACGATACGCGAAACATTCGCATTATAGATAACCTATTTATGATTAATTATTGTAGAAATCTTGTACGAAAGTCAACTTCACTCAGTTCGTTAATATGTATTCATAATATATATGTTTAGATATATTTCAATATATTACAAATTACTTAGTCGCATCTTCTGGGTAACGATAGCTAATTAAGTATTTTTGTAATTGTCTAAGCATTTCCTGGTGTTAGCAATACTTCGATTGGTTGACCATCAACTTTTGTTATTAAATTTCTACGCGGAGGGCGCGTTAGCGTCCGTAGTCGCAGAATCTCTATTAATGCAGATGAGTTCTGCGACTTCGCTTCGCGCAGAATGACTTAACTTTTCAATTTTCAACTGCGTAACTCCTAAACAATATGGAATTTCGTAGTCTAACACCACCACCGATTTAGCTCATGAAGCATTATTCATGGATAAAAATTTTGTATTATCATAACCCAAGTTGCTACCTATCCATAGTTATCAGATTACAGCAAGGTAGCAGCCTT
>CAUYTW010000183.1 GCA_963575715.1 Gammaproteobacteria bacterium
AATAGCTTTTCAATTTTTTCAAAAATTATCGCGGTTAATATCATGTTTTACTCCTATTTTAGTGTTAACAGGCCCTAGTTATGGCTATGTTAAGACTAGAAGTTCGTGATAATTTTTTAATTAAAGCATATTCAAATATATATTGACATTAAAGAATATCACATCCAAACTTTGAAAAAAAGCATGTGACGATTCGCTATAATTTTAAGTGAGCATGGATTTTAGCTTACGGTTACAAAGCGAAATAATTCAAGGTAAAAATCATGTCCATTGATAGAAAAAAATTGTTGGTGACAGGTGGTGCTGGTTTTCTCGGTTCACACCTTTGTGACCGTCTGCTCACTGAGGGTAATGAAGTTATTTGTGTAGATAATTTTTTCACTGGCAGCAAAATGAATATCGAGCACTTGTTTGGTAATACTAGATTTGAACTGCTACGTCACGATATTACTTTTCCTCTTTATATCGAGGTGGATCAGATTTACAATCTGGCCTGTCCGGCGTCACCGATTCATTATCAGTTTGATCCGGTTCAAACAACAAAGACCAGCGTCCATGGCGCGATCAACATGTTGGGACTCGCCAAGCGAGTGCAAGCGCGGATACTACAAGCATCGACTTCAGAGGTCTATGGCGACCCGATTGTGCATCCACAGCGTGAGGACTACTGGGGCAATGTAAATCCCATTGGTCCGCGAAGTTGCTACGACGAAGGCAAGCGTTGCGCCGAAACTCTTTTTTTAGACTACCGGCGACAGCACGGCCTTAACGTCAAGGTCGCCAGAATTTTTAACACCTACGGCCCACGCATGCATCCAAACGACGGGCGAGTAGTGAGCAATTTCATTGTCCAGGCATTACGTGGAGAAGATATCACCATTTATGGAGATGGCAGCCAAACTCGATCTTTCTGCTATGTCAGCGATCTAATTGATGGACTGGTGCGGCTTATGGATACGCCGTCCGAATTTACTGGTCCGGTGAATATCGGCAATTCAGAGGAATTCACTATTCTTGAATTGGCCGAGAAAGTTATCGTCTTGACTAGCTCTTCTTCAAAAATTATTTATAATCCATTACCTTGTGACGATCCAAAACATCGTCGTCCAGATCTTTCTCTGGCTCGTGCTCAACTAAAATGGTCTCCGACCATAACGCTTGATGAAGGATTAAAGGATACCATCGCTTATTTTAAGCGTGTTTTATAAAATCGGATATATGGAAAAAATGTGTTCCCTTTAATAGGGATTAACCCAGGAATAAATTACCTGCTGCGTTAATAAAACATAAAAAATCACTTCAAGTAAAAGTAAAAAATACATGATTGAAGTCACAGTCACCGATCTTCCTGGGGTGCTATTAATTAAACCATCCGTCTTCGAGGATTTTCGTGGTGAATATGTAGAAATTTTTAATGAGGCAGAATATTATAAACAGGGAATTACCTGTAATTTCATCCAGGATGATATATCAATATCAAGCCGCGATATTTTGCGTGGCATACATGGCGATGCTGAAACCTGGAAATTAGTGTCCTGTTTGTATGGAAAATTTTATTTAGTAGTGGTGAATTGTGATCCCACATCGCCTAATTTTTATCAGTGGCAATCTTTTACCTTATCCGATAAAAACCATTTGCAGGTACTTATACCTCCAAAACATGGAAACGGGCATCTTGTTCTTAGTGACGCTGCTATTTTTCATTACAAGCAAACTACTTATTACAACCCAAATGGACAATTCACCTATATTTGGAATGATCCTCGTCTCAATATATGGTGGCCGATAAAAAATCCGATTGTTTCTCGACGGGATGAATCAGGTAAATTTACGGAAACAAGATAATATCAAAAATTAAAACGAACAAAATACCGTGGATACGATTCATGGTATTGATTTGAAAATTTATTTCCATTCGCTAGGTCTAAAACCTTCGCCTTTAGGCGAACAGCTTCAGCTAGAATTTCTAATTTGAGAGATAGCCATGTCAGATTATCGTACTGGTTCTCATAGCATCCATGATATCCAATATCATTTCGTTTGGGTAACAAAATATCGTTATTATGTGTTGCATGGTGAAATCGCCGAACGAACACGCGATCTAATTCGACAGATTTGTCAAAGTCGAGATATCAATATTCTGAAAGGCCATGTAAGTAAAGATCATATACACTTACATGTTTCATGCCCCCCAACTTTGAGTCCAGCTAAAGTACTAATCTGCGCGTTGGTTAGGGGACAAGGGGCTGAATGATAATTGCATAG
>CAUYTW010000184.1 GCA_963575715.1 Gammaproteobacteria bacterium
GTGTCAAATGGGATTCCTATTTATGCGATAAAAATTGTTATATGACTCCCGAACGACTACACAAAAGCTACCGAATAGCTACCCAAAATCAAAAATGACTCCCAAATGGCTACATAAAATCAAAAATAGCTCCCAAATAGCTCCCTTTTTATGGAGCCATTTGGGAGCTAAAAGGGAGTCAAATGGTAGCCATTTTTAAAATAGCTTCTTACCTTTTGTCTGCCAAAATTCTATTTGCTTTTGTAATTGTTTTTCATTTTCTCTTAAAGTCGATTTCATTAATTCCGTTAAATCAACTGGAGATATTTCTTTAATTAAATTTTTATATTTATATTTAGTTCTTTTATTCAATTCTCCCCATTTGTCTTCTTCATGAATTAACATGTAAACCATTGCTTGTTCATTTAATTTTTCTGGCGAAGTCCAATCTGGTTTCAAGATATGTAAATCATTAAAACAATCATTCCAGTAATCCACCATATCTCTTTTAAGTTCAATTTCTACACGCCATAAGTGATCAGACATAACTTCGACATCTGCGTTATCTTTACGTTCTTGTTTTTTGTTATAAATTCTAATAAATCTATCACTATCACGAACGCCAAAATATTTTGTTTCTGGTTTCCCGTCACGACCATAAAATACAGTTTTCTTAACTGCTTTATCAGTCATTGCATAATAATTACTTAAATCATCTTCAAAATCAAAAGCTAAATCTATTCTTGTAAAACCGTCATCTTCCATGTAGTTGATAATGTTTTGTTTTAACCAAAGCATTTCTTCATGCGTAAGTTTATTCGGATTAAATTCAACACGCATATTACGTCTATCCCATGTATCTGCTTTTACTTTGTCGTATTCGATATAAACTTTTTCCTGCAGTGCTTTAGCTTTAAATTTCGTTTGTAGTATATCCCAAAGTCGAATTTGTGGTTCGATACTCATAAATGACGATAGCTTTTGAGCGTTGTCACGACTGAGATTTCCAACTATTGTCATAGCGTCAAAACTTAATTTAGGATTTTGTGGGTGCACAGAATGCACTCCTAACCGGCTATTAGAGTATCCGGTTGAGGTGTAATTTGTAACTTCTTGTAATGTGCTTTGCTTTGAATGAATTTCTTGCTCTTTTCTACTCATAAAAAATCGACTCCTTAATTTAATTTAAGAAGTCGCCCACCCGAATATTTATCTTGATGTATATTTAAATATCGTTTAGTATTTAAATATACAAATTCATAAAAAACAACTCATGTTTTCTTTTTGGATTGTCGTTCACAAACTTTGGTCGGTGGGTGAGCGACTTCTTTTTATTTGTTTATTAATATAACACTATCAAAAGGCTTGGTCTAATCAGATCAAGTCTTTTTTAGTACCAAAACTTATTACATAATCAAAAATTAATTTTCTTTAGATAATTTATATTGCTTGTAAGCATAATAAACTATAAATGACTGTACTACTACTTGTGCAAAAGATAATGCTATACGAATGCTTTTCTTAGTTTTCTCACTCATTTTCTTCAACTCCTTTTGTTGCTTTATTCCAATTGCTTTATTGACGTTGAGCCTCGGAACCCTTAACAATCCCTAAACTTGTCGAATCGTCGGCTTAATAGCTCACGCTATGCCGACATTCGTCTCCAAGTTTAGTTAAGGGTTCTTCTCAACATCAATAAATTTTCTCGGCATAAATGCGTGTCTTATTATTTATTTTTATTCACTTTAAATAAAAAACGTCCCAAGTATGCTACATAATAATACTTAAGACGTTTTAATTTTTATTTAGTTTTTATCTCCTTTAACTTTATCAATCAAGTCATTAGCTTTATCTTTAACATCATCTACTACTTCTTTGGCTTTACCAGAAGCTTTATCTCCTTTACCTTCTGCTTTTAAATCCTTATTATCAGTAGCATCTCCAATAGTCTCTTTGATATTTCCTTTTGCTTGTTCGAATTTTTCTTCGCTCATTTTCTATTCCTCCTAAATAATCAATGTCTACAATACAATTCTATTATTCAAATACCCTTTTTAAAAGTGAAATCATATCCTTTTTTATCCCATGCATTAAACCTTGTATTATCCCATGTATACAAAATGATTTATGTATTACTCCTTTTCATTTAGAATATCAAAAACTATCCTACAGATAGACTACTCAAAAAATGAGTAGTCTTTTTATTTTGCATTTTAAGCCCTTTCTAGGACA
>CAUYTW010000185.1 GCA_963575715.1 Gammaproteobacteria bacterium
TTTACAAAAATGATAAAATTGAATTTTAACTCATCCTATAGATTAGAGCACTACCGCCAAAGCAAATGCGAACATTTCCTTCGAGAAAGAACGATGTCATTACCCTCGGCCCGAAGGGAGTCTCCGAAGTCTGTAAAATTGTCTCGGCAAGATGGTTCCTTCCCTATGCACACTGGTGGACGGAGGTCGGTCAGCCACCAAGCACGCAAGAAGTTGCCCTGACAGGAAGACTTTCGGAGGAGCTACGTGCTTGTAGCGCGTCAACTATAATGATTTCTTGGGCTATAGGTGATCGCTTCTCCCCATATCTAGATCGGATAAATGGAGAAGTAGTCACTGCCAGGGTCAATAACGATATATAAACCGTTTGCTACCTTTCCGAGACTAGCATAACATTCGTTACTTACCTTATTAGGTATATATTACGTTTCGATGTGTTGTTTATCACTATAAAGATGAGGAATGGTTATGTCAGATTCAAAAGAAAATCAAAATGAAGTTGAAGTTTCAATCAAATCAAGCACTATCTCTGATGAATCACCAAAACAAAATGGTACGAACGTGGATCCGGATGAGTTATCGGACGCGGATGCCGAATCAGTGGCTGGTGGTGCAAAGATGGTACAAGTTACCAGTTGGGCGGGCTTATTTATTCCTTGCACGGGTTAACTAATTCCCATTTTTACGTCAATCTTAGTTCATCACGGTACCGTACCCTAGGCTCACAGGTCATAACCATTTAGCTCCCTGCTCACCAATCTTGTTCTTTTCAGGGCAAGGAGCTAATGGTTGTAAAAATCCCTCGTATTTTTCAAAATGAAGTCACGAACTACACCCGCTCAATGGTGCCTGTCATCAGCAGTTGCTCAAGCAAATCGATAAGAATGACCTGCTGGTCGAATTTTTGTAACGCATTAGAACCTATTAGTTCATATACAGACACAACATTCCCTCCATTCAAGACATTTACTAATCGCAACACTTCTGGATGTTTCGACACCACGATAGTCTGTCCGTTTGCTCCGAGCACGAATTCATTTTTATTCAGCTCTCCGAGCACGATTGGATGAAGTGCGGCAACGCGAATTAGGTCCGTTTCATGCAATTTTATCCTGGAACGCAATTGAGGTGGTTTGAACCCTCCCGCAGTTACCCTGGATAACATGTCTCGCATGAGTCCTTGTTCCAGTGTTACCCGTTCCGAAATTACATAGTCATAGGCCGACTTGGCCGCAGCGGATAATGCCGCCACCGAACCTTCTCGTGTACCATGCATTAATCCTCCGAAAGATTTCTCAAAATCCGGCCAGAGTTGTTCCCCAGTGAGCTTACCAAGGTCACGCGCGTCCAAAAGAGTGCCTGAGATTCCAATATTAAGAGTAACGGTTAAACGGCCTTGAGGGTTATCCGCTACATGAAATAAATCACGCGGCCAATAAAACCAATCACCCGGCCCACCGCTCAATAGCTCCGATGCGGCAAGAATTGATTGGTAGTCATTGCGATAACGCCATTGAGTGATAGATTTTCCCTGATAAACAAAATTCGGTGGCCAAAGATGCATCCGTTTTTCTCCTGACACCACCGATAAAAATGTTGAATGAAAATCTTGATGTAACCCAAAAGGTGTAAACTCAATGTCACCAATGAAACAACCCACTGTACAACGATGCCATCCATAGCGTTGTAATATTGGCTCAAAGATACAAAATGCTCGTTCCCATAATTCAAAACTAGCTACCTCGAGTGAATCCGCAACCAAAGCAAAACGTCGATTGCCAATCGTGTTACGAATCCGTGAGATATAATCTTCCAGCGAGTGTTCGTCGCTCCGAGGTAAATAGTCGCGAGTGTTACAAAAAACTTCCGCGTTTTCAATGTAAAAACTCAAACGCGGAGATCGTCCATGGATTTTAACATTGGCCGCTCGCTTCAATGCATCAAAAATTTCCTCCTCGTTGGCGATGACGCCAACCGATGGGGAACGCCATACAACAGCCTTACGTTCCCATGCTTCATCCAGCCTATTAAAAAAAGTATTAAGCATCTGTTCTGATAATATTTGCGTCATCTTTGTCTCCGAAAAATCCCGCCCGTCAAGGATTAAGGGTAGTGCCATAATTTAACCCAAGTTGCTACCCATATTTTAAAAAATTTAACTGTTTAATTTCATCTTAAGAAGAGGTTGAGATGTATTGCCCAAATTG
>CAUYTW010000186.1 GCA_963575715.1 Gammaproteobacteria bacterium
GGATGGTTCATTGTTGTATTTTAACGCAATTGTTTGTCAACTGCGTAACTCCTACCTGCTGTTGAAAAGATTATGAGCAGGCTCTTAACAATTCGGCGTCCAGAATCCGGTCCAAGTCCCGAAATCGATGGTGTTTGCGGGCACGTGCCCGATTGGCTATTCCCAGCAGGGAGGTTGGCTCTTGTTGTTACGGTCCTTTAACTTTTAAAACAACAAATTACAAAATTTCTCATCATTTGGTGGTCACCGTTCATATTTTCTTTTCCGCGTTGGAAAACGATAAATCCATTTTCCCCACCATATCCAGCTTTGACACAATTATCTATCATCTGTCTGCTTAGAACAGAACATGGCTAAATAATCAGTGGGACGCAATATCTGTACACCATTAACGCATTGCTTATACCAAAGGCCAAAATGTTTTTTGTCTCCAGTTAGCAGATGAGTTGCTCCGGCATAGATAGCTGCGAGAAGAATCGGACGATCTTTTTCCGGAATCATTACATCATGAGGAAGGTCATCATTCGAGCCTTCAGGTACGATTTCTACTTTTTCAATCAATAATGCCAGGCGTTGATGCTGTTCAATATATTCCAGGTTGCGTTCTGCTTCCTGAAAGGCATAATGGGAGGTTATCAATGTAGTGTTTGGCAAGTTCCAAATCCGCAGCAATCCTGCGCCTTCGCGCCATGCAGCTGAAAAAAGGATATTTGCATCCAAGAAAACTCGATTCATTCGGGACGCTCATGGGGAATCGCGTTGGGATTCAATCCCATGGCGCGAACAGCAACACAGGCTGATTGATAATCATCGTCTCCGATGGTATTGCTTAATATGAATTCAGCCTTACGGTCCTGGCTATAAATTTCAACATCAGGAATAACAGGTTTTATCATCAGTCCTATTCCAGTTTCCTCGATCATAACCAATGACCCTTCATTTAGCCCCAACCGACGCCACATCGTTACGGGTATCGTCAATGCACCATTTTGTCCTATTACTATTTGGTTTAACATTGTATTGTTCCCATTACTTTGTTGCTACTGGTTGAATTACAATCTTGGTTCCATTATTTGTTTCATCAACCTCGGCAACCTGTTTTATTGGGTCAACGATGACAAAAACATACTTACCATAAATGGAATCTGAAAAAGTATTATCAACACTCAATACGGTACTTACGCCAACTCCTAATCCTTGTGAAACATCAATTTCTTTGAATGCAGGCAAGAGAATCGTTCCATTATTAGAGAGATGGAACCTTACCTTGAAGGCTGGAGTGGCAATATTTCCATTATTAGTGACTTTGAAATCAACATGAATGGTATTAGTTGTATCAGAAAAGTCGTATGTTTCAACTTTACCAACTAAGTCAGGACCATGAGCCACTTTAATTGGAATTACTGTTGATATAGTCTTATCGCCCTTGTTATCTACAATGGTCACTTTCACATTAAAAGTCCCAATATTTCGATAAATGTAGGTTGTATTTCCAATTGTCGTAGTTCTGTCAACTCTTCCGTTACCATCAAAGTCCCATTGGTATGACGCAATAGAACCATCAGGATCCTTTGCGACAACATTGAAATTGACAGTTAAAGGTGGATTTCCTGATTTTGGTGTTGCAGTAAAGGATGTTATTGATGGTGGAGTATTATTATACAAAGCCTCAGCACTTGACCAATCATTATAGCATGTCGGTATGTATACTTTTACATAACGGAAAAGCATGGCAGGGTTATAATTCTCTGTATGTAATACATCATTACTCTGTCTTTCCGGAATTGTTACAGTTCCTATCATATCCCAACTCTGTTGGTCTATGGAAACATAAAAATATCCATAACTTTGTTGACAATAACCACCAGGAGTTCCTGCTTTGTATTGAATTTTCAAGCTACTGCCAGATGGAAAAATATTAACTAAGTCATGAATATGTGTTTGGATAAAACAACAACATGAACTAGTTGCTAGTGGTATTGAACAATCATCATATCCATGTAAATTTGTTCCGTATGTTATATTAGGAATTGGATAGAGGAATCCTAAAGAAATTAATAACATTACCATTATATTATTTTTCATAACCTATAACCTCGCTCTATTTATGGTTTACGGGAAGTAAAATTTTACATATAGCAACGGTTGATGTGCCCAACATAGAGTTAAGCTTCGTCATCCGATTCAAATTCGAGCAGGCCTTATCC
>CAUYTW010000187.1 GCA_963575715.1 Gammaproteobacteria bacterium
GTGTCAAATGGGATTCCTATTTATGCGATAAAAATTGTTATATGACTCCCGAACGGCTACACAAAAGCTACCGAATAGCTACACAAAATCAAAAATGGATACCATATGGATACCTAAAATTAAAAATGGATACCAAATAGCTACATTATTAGGTAGCCATTTGGGAGCTAAAAGGGAGCCAAATGGTAGCCAAAATCAAAATGCACTGCTGCCTTTTTTGAATATTATTAATCGGGTTTTAGCTTTTTTCTAAGAAGAATAATTGAGATTAAAAATATATTTTTCTTTCTGAAAGTGTTGAGAAATGAATTTTAAAATGATTCATAGCCTCTCTTTTGAACGAAAGAAATTTTTGTTTGTTTTTATATTCGAAATGATTAAATGTCCTAGAAAGGGCTTAAAATGCAAAATAAAAGAACCACTCAAAAATGAGTGGTCTGGAGAATTGCTATAAAATGCTGTGCGATTGAAAAAGAGCACTATATTAAGCATACCACATGCATTTATGCCGAGAAAATTTTTGGTTGGAATGAGCTATGTGTTAGCTAACTATGTTAGCGAGTTGGTTGGTGGTTTGTTGGGATTAATCCCAACGAAGTACCAACTCAACAACACATTATGCTCCGTTGGTTCCAACCAAAAAGCAATTGGAATAAAGCATTAAAAATAGCCACTCAACAATTAAGTGGCTATGGAGGGTAAAAGAACTTTTTCATATTAAAAGATTTAATGATATGTGGGGATGATGTTACATTTTCACTTTATCATTTATTTATTAATAGTGCATTTAAAAGTATTTAACGATGAGATTTTTTGGCTTTTTTGAAACGAGTGAAACGAGTTTCTTCTTGTCTTGATACTATAGGTAACTATTCCCGTATGGTTGCCTATCTCTAGATTAGTTGATATGACTGTCTTTGAACGCAAAAAAAGTTGCTTTTTCATACCTAGTATAGTAGAGTTTATGGTGACCAAACCAAAACTTTACATGAAAGGAGAAAAAGCAACTTTTTTGTTATAAAAACTTTGTATACAACTTAGTTGTTTTTACAGTGATTTAATATATGGAAAAGTATACTGAGAAAAAACGGAGAAATCAAGTATTTCAGAAATTTATTGAACGGCATGTCAAAGAAGGACAAATGGATTTGATAAGGGAGTGCAATACATTCTTGAGTTTTGTGGCAGATAAAACATTAGAGAAACAGAAATTGCATAAATCTAATTTATGTAAAAATCGATTTTGTCCTGTATGTGCATGGCGAAAAGCGAGAAAAGATGCGTTAGGTTTATCATTGATGATGCAATATATTAAGCAAAAAGAAGATAAACAATTCATCTTTTTAACACTTACCACGCCAAATGTTACAGCTGAGCATTTAGAAAGTGAAATTAAAGCTTATAATCACTCTTTTCAAAAGATGTTTAAGCGTAAAAAAGTAATTTCTGCTACGAAAGGTTATGTAAGAAAATTAGAAATTACTTACAATAAAGAACGTGATGACTATAACCCGCATTTTCATGTTTTAATTGCAGTAAATAAGTCATATTTTACAGATAAAAGATATTATATTAGCCAAAAAGAATGGCTTGAATTATGGCGTGACGTAACGGGAATTTCAGAAATTACACAAGTTCAAGTTCAAAAAATAAGACAAAATAACAATAAAGAGTTATATGAAATGGCTAAGTATTCTGGTAAAGATAGTGATTATTTAATAAATCAAAAAGTATTTGATGCATTCTATAAATCTCTTAAAGGTAAACAGGTATTAGTTTATTCAGGATTATTTAAAGATGCTAAAAAGAAATTAAAAAATGGAGATTTAGATTACTTAAAAGAAATTGATCCAACCGAATACGTGTATCAAATTTTTTACATGTGGAATAAAAATGAATATTTAGCGAGTGAAATTTTTGATTTAACAGACGAAGAAAAACAAAAAATAAATCATCAAATGATAAATGAAATTGAAGAAGAAAAATAAAAAACAAAACGCTACTCGAAAAAAAGAGTGAGCGTTTTTTGTTTTGTTAGAAAAAATTAAAGATGTTTTTCTGAAAAAGGTTTGAGATTTTGAAATGAAAAATATGAGGGTATACAGGTGTAATATTGCAACTATTGCTATTAAAGAGCATAAGAGGAATCCTACACAGAAATGTCTCCGTATGTAGCCATTCGGTA
>CAUYTW010000188.1 GCA_963575715.1 Gammaproteobacteria bacterium
ATTATCGCGGTTAATATCATGTTTTTATTCCTATTTTAGTGTTAACAGGCCCTAGTTGGGGCTTTTTTCAATTAAAACCAAAACTCGGGATACTTTCTCCATTTTACCGTATTGTTAAAGATTAGGGCCACAACCAACATAATTAAAGCACCCGACATCACCGGCATCAACGTATACATAAAACCGAGTTTTTGTATACTCTCACCTCCAATAACCGCAATTAAAGCCGTTGCCCCTCCGGGCGGATGAACGGTTCGCGTCAAGTGCATTACGCTGATTGCCGTCGCTACCGCAAAAGCTGCAGCAAACCATGGTATAGAGGAAAACATCATCCATGAAGCCACGCCGACCAAAGAAGAAACAAGATGGCCGCCAATAAAATTTCTTGGCTGCGCCAGAGGACTTTTTATGGCACCATAAATTAAAACAGCAGAGGCCCCAAAGGAACCAATAATTAAAATTAAATCTCTGGGAGAAAATATAATATTATTTAACCATGCCACTAACCCTATCCCGCAAAGGGACGAAAGCCAGGACCAAAAAATATCCTTGTAACTTACCCTTGGCGCAGGTTCGCTGATCGGCCTCAAAATTTTCAATATGCCTGTTCTCTTTTTTTCCGAGATTTCGTGCTCTTCTTTTTTATAGGGTGCTAGAGCCTTGAAAGCAGCTTTCCGATAAGCTATATGATAAATTTTTGAAAAGTCATCTGGAGTGATATCAATAAAGCCGCCAACTTCTTTCATCGCGTCCTCAATTTCTGACTCAGTTAAATCGATCTCGTTTATTTCTATTTTCTTTAGCATGTTAATTTCTTATATTTTTATTAGAAGTTACGCAGTTGAAAAATAGTAAGTCATTCTGCACGCAGTGAAGCGGAGTCGCAGAATCCATCTACATAGATTCTGCGACTATTAATAATCAACCGGCTAGTTTTTATACAGCCTCTTAGCGGCGGACTCTAAATAACCCATGTGCACACTGTTACGGGTTGCGGTCGGAGTGGTTGTCAATACCAACGGCGAATTTTTGGTCGCCTTGCGCGCCGCTCACCGCCACCAAGGTGGCTTGTGGGAGTTTCCTGGGGGAAAAATAGAACCAGGAGAATCGACGCGAATGGCTCTGGATCGGGAACTATGGGAAGAGTTCGGAATTCGCGTTGTCAACGCACATTTTTTTCTGCGCGTACCATATCAATACCCGGATCGCACGGTATTGTTGGAAGTTTGGCGTGTCACCGACTACACCGGAAAACCTTTTGGACGTGAGGGCCAAACATGGCGTTGGGTATCCTCTGATGCATTACCTATGTTTTCCTTTCCGGCAGCAAATCTACCTATTGTTGCCACACTTCGTATTCCATCATTTTATTTAATTACTGATTCAGCCCCGGAGCAAGAATTTTTTTCTCGTTTAGAACAGGCATTGACAGCAGGAGTCCGACTCATTCAACTGCGCCTACCGGGTCTCAACCTGGAGCAGTATGTAGCGCTGGCTAAACCGGCTATAGCACTCTGCCGACGTTTCGGTGCTTGGTTATTGCTTAATTGCGCGCCAGCACTTGCCATTTTTTTAGAAGCAGATGGCATCCATCTTTCTGCGGCGCATTTAAGCACGATTTCCGACCGCCCTTTGCCAAGACCGCGCTGGGTAGCAGCTTCCTGTCATAATCGTGATGAATTAACTAAGGCCTGCCAAATTGGAGCGGACTTCGTGGTTCTTTCTCCAGTATTACCCACCACGAGCCATCCCGAAGCATATCCCTTGGGTTGGGAAACGTTTGCCGAATTGATTGCTAACCTCGGCATGCCGGTTTATGCCCTTGGAGGCATGACCCCCGATCATTTGCCCCTGGCTCATTCCCATGGCGCGAGAGGCATCGCCGTTCTAAGCGCAGTATGGAAAAGCACTAATATTGCTGAAACAATTCGTTCTATGCCTGATATTTTTTCACCAGCTCAAAAAATTAGAAACTTGATTCTCTAATCAACAAGGCGGTCGCTGTTTGGATAAATACGTCCATGATTGCTTTTGGGGCACCAAACAGCACTATCCGACCACGTAAAATTTGGGCGCGATCCGGGGAGTAGGCCGCAGTGAGTTTTAAAGTTACTCGATAAAGAGCTATTTCTGGAACAATACGCTCCTGGCTTTCGCGCGCCAGCAATCCACCGCCCCGCGTCGAAGCAAGTATTCCATCGGGCAAATCATGCACAGCGTCATGGTCAATGTGTTCCACCTGAATCGGAAGCACGGCCACGCCCGGAGTTTCGGAATAAAAACGACCACCATCACCTACCTGGATGCGATTCAGGTCATCTTCGGGTAAATAGGTTTCCACCATCCATTTTGATGTATCGGTTACCACGCCCAAAATGTTGTTCTTGCCAATCCAGTCGTCGCGCTGAAGATCCGGTGAAACCAGAAAGAAATGTCCGGCAAAGGGCGCGCGAGGTGTATAGCGTGTCTGTTCGGCCACAATTCCAGCAAGCTCCATGTCGGCTTTGTTGGCTTCTTCCTGGAGGATTTTCTGGCGCTCGCGCAGTTTAGTATCCACGCTTGCCGTGACGGCCCGCCAGCGTAAAGAAACCGCGCGTGCTGCTAATGCTTTTTTCTGAAAGGCAAGAGTTTCCGCTTCAAGAATCATTAATTTTTCCCGTGCCACGACTTGTGCGCCGTCGGTCACGAGCAACGATTGAATACGAGCCGCTCCCGGCGAAACAACGATTGCATGTTCAGTGGGCCGTAATAGTCCTTGAGAATGAATACGACGATCCCAAGGAATGAAAGCAAATGCCATAATTAATCCTAATACCGTAATCATCCACCAGGTTCGTGATGATTTTATAATTTTACCTATGCGCGCTTGCCAATTTTTCAGTTCGCTAATAATGGGGAGAATGATGAACCAACTAATTTCCACAGCCGCGAGCAGTGGCCCCAGCGGTTTGGGAAACCAGAAATAAACCATGATTGCGATTGAGGTAAAAATAATCAATCGATAAAACCATATAATAAAGGCAAACAGTAATAAGCCATAATAACGACCGCGTGGTAGGAACTCCGGTGGTTGATCACCGAGTCCGAATAACCGTTCGCGTAACCACCATCGCGCCAAGGCAAAAATCCGGGCGTGAAGATTCGGCATGTCCAACCAGTCCATGATTAAAAAATAGCCATCAAAACGCATGAAAGGCGAGATATTGATGGCCATGGTTGAAATCCAGGTAGTTGTGGCCAGCAAAAAGGTGGCGTCGCGCAGATGGCCTTGTGGCAATAAAGTCCATGCCAAAGTTGACCAAGCAGCTATGGCTAATTCGACAAGAATTCCGGCCGATCCCACCGCTAGGCGTTGGTGTCGTTCACGCAGCTTCCATGCCTCGTTGACATCGGTATAAGCCATGGGAAACATTACCAAAAAGGCAATACCCATGGTGGGTACCCTGCATCCATGACGCTTGGCCGTCAATGCGTGTCCCAGCTCATGAAGGAATTTTACGAATACTAAGGCCAAGGCATACTTAAACATGCCTTCCCATGAAAAATAATCTACCAAGGTTGCAAAAAATTTTTCCCATTGACGAGAAATTTCGATTAGGCCAAAAAATAATGCCAGCAGAGTGAAGACTAAAAATAAACGAGTGTAAAAAATGTTCACCCAGGGTAAAAAACGGCCCAACCAATTATCTGGTCGCCAGAGCGGCACACGGAAAAAAAGATAATGATGAATGAGCCAATTCCACCAAGTAATGCGCCGCAGCCGCGATTGTTGCCAATACCAAGTTGAACCTTCACGGCCATGACGCTGAATAAGTTCGTTTTCCATAAGAAAATGGATAACCATAATCAGATCTTCTTCTTCGGGATGAATCGTCGTTTCCTGCTCAATCGCACTAAGGATGACCTGGGGATCATTCATGCCCCAGCGCGAAAGAATTTCATAGGTCAGCCAATCAATACGAAAAAAAAGATTACGGATTGGATCGTGCAACGACCAGGTAGGCGCACCCTGACTTGTCGTTGGTCCCGGATGAAGAATCAATTCTTCCCGCAATAACGGGAGAGCATGTTGATTATGGTCCATCATGGTTTTTCGTTACCTTGGTTATAAGCGCCAAGGCATCGTAATTGCCATCTCTGGTTGTTGCGTAACCTTCGATCTCGCGGCGTACCACGGCAACTTGGTCTTCATACCATAAAGGGACATAGGGTAAATCTGCGATGAGCAATGCCTGCAATTTTTGGTAAAGGGAGGACGCTGCTGCAAGCGAAGTGGCGCTTTCAGCGGATTCAATCAGACTATCCGTTTCTAGGTTGGCATAATGGCCACGGTTAGCACCATCAGGAGGTAGTGAAGCGCTATGGAAAACATAACGAAAAATTTCTGGTGTTTTGATTCCCACCCAGCTCAAACTGAACATTTGAAAGCGTCCGGCCTTGATGTCACCGTAAAAAGTACCCCAATCATAATTGCGTAGATCAACGCGAATGCCTACCTCTGCGAGTTGCCGCTGGAACAGGGTGGCGATTCTGACGCGCAGGGGATCGCTAGAAGTTTTATAAACGAGGGTAAGAGGGTGATCGGGGCCATAACCAGCCGCAGCCAGCAAGGAACGGGCGCGCGCGGAGTCGTGGGGAATTCCATTAAGAGCAGGGTGACCAGCCCAGTGTTCTGGGGGCAGCAATGCCTCGGCTAGACGGGCATTGCCTCCGAGTAGATAGCGAACACATTCTTCCCGGTCAAGGGCATGGGCTACTGCTTGACGGATGCGAAGATCAGCAGTAACCGGATCATTCAAATTAAATCCAAGATAAGAAAACGTAATTCCCTGGCTCCGGCTTATCCGCACTTCGGGACGTTTTTCCAGATAACGTAATAATTCCGGTGGTAAATCGCCCTGAAGTAAGTCTACTTCACCCCGTAATAGTTTTAGTACGCGTACCGTTGGGTCTTTCACCTCCAAAAATTCCATGGTTAGCCCATCTTTCTGGCGACGCAAGCGTAATTTCCCCTCTTCCGGGCGTGCCACGAAGGCAAACGGACCGCTACCCACCGGATGCGTGACAAAATCATGGCCAATTGCCAGCAGGTGCGCGGGAACGATTCCGTGATTGAGGCGTCCTGGAAACCAGGGGTCGGGACGGGTGAGCACAAAATCAAGGCAATCCGGATCTTGTACGATTACTTCACGTAAGTTAGCGAGGGCAGCACGGTAGGGAGAACCGGAAGCTGGATTGAGTAAAGCATCATAGGTTGCCTTGACATCCATCGTGGTAAGACGGCTACCATCATGGAAGATACGACCTTCATTCTTCAGGGTAAAACGATAAC
This sequence comes from Gammaproteobacteria bacterium, assembly GCA_963575715.1. Classification (NCBI taxonomy): domain Bacteria; kingdom Pseudomonadati; phylum Pseudomonadota; class Gammaproteobacteria; species Gammaproteobacteria bacterium. The sequence goes on from CAUYTW010000188.1 coordinate 5,333, forward strand.
GAGTAGGCTCAATCTGTGTCCAGGACGCCAAATCGGGTATGGGGCGAAATGTTTCGTCAAAATCCACTAAATGTCGATAAAGTAGCCGATTGATGCGTTCCGAGGCGGCGTCGGTATCGAATCGGGGGTCTAGGGTCACTGGCGCTGCGACCAAAGAAAAACGCAAATCTTGTCGAGGAGTGCCTTCACAGGCTACCAAGACAAACAAAGATAATAACCAAATGAACAGACGATACATGGTATTGGAGTCCGCAGCTAAGGCTGAGTCGCCTGCCTTCCCTGGTAGGATCGAGCGCATTGCCGCACGGTTCGCGCTGCATTCGACGCTCTCATGAAAGAACATTCCATAGAGTTTCTTTTAGCAGGTAGTGCCGGTGTGCGATGGCGTTACCGGAATACAGGCACCCGATTAAGCGCGCACTGTGCGGCCATCCGCAGGAGTACGCCAGGGAAGGCGGGCGACCAAGCATTAGCTGCGGACTCCAATTTTGAATAAGTGTGTTGCCAATGCTGCGGCCACTTCCATCAAATTTTCTGGTCCGCCGAGATCAGAGAGTTGAGTAATGGGTAAATCAGGATAGCCGCAAGGATTAATCCGAGAAAAAGGTGATAAATCCATTGCGACATTTAGGGACAATCCATGGTAAGCACGGCCACGGCGGATACGTAGTCCTAGAAAAGCGATTTTTGCGGTTTCCACGTATACCCCTGGCGCGTCGAGCCGGGTATGAGCGACGATTCCGTAGTCCGCCAATAAATTCACCACGGTCTGTTCTAGGATATTTACCAGTTGTCGTACCCCAAGGCCCCGTCGAGTAATATCCAGCAACGTGTAGGCTACTATCTGCCCTGGTCCATGATAGGTAACCTGGCCACCGCGATCCGTTTGAATAACTGGAATGGAGCCAGGAGCGAGGAGATGTTCGCTGCGGCTGGCTTGGCCCAGGGTATACGTGGGCGGATGCTCCAATAACCAAATTTCATCGAGAGTTTGGGAAGTACGCACGGCAGTGAACTGGCGCATGGCTTCCCACGTCGGTAGATAGTCACATTTACCGAGCCTACGCACAACAGGTTCGATGAGTTCCACGTTACGTTCACAATAGGGCAGAATTTATCGACGATTATTTCGTGATTAATCCTAACGCGCGATGTACTTCGGCAAGGGTTTCACCGGCTACTTGGCGGGCAGCCGCGCATCCTGCTTCAATCAGGTTGCGTACCCAATCCATCCGTTCCTGATACTCCTGCGCCCGTTTCCGAAAGGGATCGGTTTCAGCAAGCACTGCGTCGATCACCGGCCTCTTACAGTCCAAGCAACCAATCCCCGCGCCACGACAGCCTTGTTGAACCCATGCCCTGGTATCCTCAGCCGAATAAATCTCATGAAATCGCCATACCGGACATCTGTCGGGATCACCACGATCACTACGCCGTACCCGTGCCGGATCGGTGGGCATGGTGCGTAACTTTTTTTCAATGGATGCTGGTTGTTCTCGCAAAGCAATAGTATTTGCATAGGATTTTGACATTTTCTGTCCATCCAGCCCCGGCATTTTTGAGGCAGGCGTCAGCAAGGCCGCAGGTTCTGGCAGAATGGCGGCTGCGGTTTCTTTTGTATAAAGATGATTGAATCGACGCGCTATTTCCCTGGTTAGCTCAATGTGCGCCACTTGATCTTCTCCGACAGGTACTTGGCCTGCCTTATAAATGAGAATGTCCGCAGCCTGAAGCAGAGGATAGCCAAGAAAACCATAGGTAGCGAGATCACGCTCCTTGAGTCGTTCCTGCTGATCTTTATAACTCGGTACCCGCTCCAGCCAGCTAACTGGAGTAATCATGGATAACAGTAAATGGAGTTCGGCGTGTTCTGGCACCTGGGACTGAATGAATAAAGTCACTGTAGACGGGTCGATACCTACCGCCAGCCAATCAATGACCATCTCCCACAGGTTTTCCCCGATGATGCGAGGCTCGTTGTAGTGAGTAGTCAGGGCATGCCAGTCGGCAACGAAAAAAAAGCACTGATATTGATGCTGAAGGCGTAACCAATTTTTCAGTACGCCGTGATAGTGGCCTAAATGGAGAGCGCCAGTTGGACGCATACCGGAAAGGACACGCTGGTTTGATGATGGAGTAATGGCAGGCATGATGGCATCAAGGTGGATAATTTTTAACTAGAAAATGATGGAAAATTTACAAAAAGCTGATTCATTTGATTAATTTAGTAGTTACGCAGTTGAAAATTGAAAAATAAAGTCATTCTGCGCGAAGTGAAGTCACAGAATCCATCTACATAGATTCTGCGACTCCGGTCGCTAACGCGACCTCCGCGCAGAATGACAGAAAAAAACTCAATCCTGTATAGAGTTACAAATTCAACTGCGTAACTCCTAACTAACAATTAAAGTTTAACTGCGAAACTTCTAAATTTAGATCAGTATTGCAGACATGATAGTTTCCTGCACTAGGTTCACCAAAGGTGCAATTACTTGCCCAAAAATCATTGTATTTAATAAAATTAGAAGCAGAATCATGCCATAGGCTTCGATTCGTGCTAACCATCCCGCGAGCGGCTCGGGTAACAACCCTATAAGGATCCTTCCACCATCAAGAGGCGGTATTGGTAATAAATTCAGAACCATCAGAACGCTATTGATGCTGATGCCAGCGAATCCCATGAATATTAATGGTCTGACTGTTAATGAAGTTACATCTCCCGATGAAAGCAGATAAGCGATTTTTATCAACCCCGCCCACAGGATTGCCATAAATAAATTCGAGGCCGGTCCGGCAGCCGCGACCAAAGCCATATCAATCTTGGGACGACGAAGATTTTTGAAATTCACGGGGACCGGCTTGGCCCAGCCAAGGAGAAAAGAACTTCCGATCAATAACAAAACAAATGGAACTAATACAGTTCCAATGGGATCTATATGCTTAATTGGATTCAACGTAAGACGGCCAAGCATGAACGCTGTGGGGTCGCCAAGTCGTTTGGCCATCCATCCATGAGCTACCTCATGAACAGTAATTCCTAAGAGCACCGGTAGCATCCAAATTGAAAATTGCTGAACAATATTCAAATCATTCATGGAATTGAAACCCATTCTCACGCTGGTGCTGCGCAAAGTAAACGCCCTCCTGTCATCGTCCTCTACAAGAAAAAGAGGTTGCGACAGGAGGGCGTAAACCACTTTGCTGTTATTTAATCTAAAATCACCTATTAATTCAAGATTAATAATCAGACAAATTTTTTAATGCCGTGGAGGCAACATTTTTCCTTCAACCACAGGATGGGCGTGAGCATGAGCAGCGCCATGGTTGGCGGAATTCGTGGCTGCGGTAATTGCGGAAGCAGTAGCAGCACGTTCGCTGGCGGCAGGGATAGTAACAGTAGGATCCGTGGTAGTCGGAATAGCAGCAGGATTCTCTATTCCACCATTTCCGTTTCCGTTTCCATTTTCATTACCGTAACCATTATCATTTTCATAGCTACCAAATTTCATGCCTGGTGATTCGGCAATAACTACACCCCGCTCAGTGGCACGCTGGCGAAGCAGCGCATACATTTTTTCCTTAAGCATTTGTCTTTCTTGAAGAGAGATCGCTTGCTTCATGGAACGGCGAAACTCTTTTCTTTCGGCGGGAGTCAGAAGTGCTCGTGCCGAAATTTTTCGATCCGGCTTGACAACCATCTGTTGGGAGGTTGCCTGCGTGGAAGAGGTTGCGTTGGTTTTTGAGGCACCATTAGTTTGCGCCGTCCTCTGAGATACACCATGAGATGACGAGGATGTCGCGTTGGTTTGCGAGGCTACCTGAGCGGTTGGGGTAACGACCGGGCTTACCGCTAACTGGGATGAGGTGGCATTGGTTTGCGCCGTCCCCTGAGATACGCCATGGGATGATGATGAAGTGGCGTTAGTTTGTGAAGCTACCTGAGCGGTTGGAGTAACAACCGGGTTTACCGCTAACTGGGATGAGGTGGCATTGGTTTGCGCCGTCCCCTGAGATACGCCATGGGATGATGATGAAGTGGCGTTAGTTTGTGAAGCTACCTGAGCGGTTGGAGTAACAACCGGGTTTACCGCTAACTGGGATGAGGTGGCATTGGTTTGCGCCGTCCCCTGAGATACGCCATGGGATGATGATGAAGTGGCGTTAGTTTGTGAAGCTACCTGAGCGGTTGGAGTAACAACCGGGTTTACCGCTAACTGGGATGAGGTGGCATTGGTTTGCGCCGTCCCCTGAGATACGCCATGGGATGATGATGAAGTGGCGTTAGTTTGTGAAGCTACCTGAGCGGTTGGAGTAACAACCGGGTTTACCGCTAACTGGGATGAGGTGGCATTGGTTTGCGCCGTCCCCTGAGATACGCCATGGGATGATGATGAAGTGGCGTTAGTTTGTGAAGCTACCTGAGCGGTTGGAGTAACAACCGGGTTTACCGCTAACTGGGATGAGGTGGCATTGGTTTGCGCCGTCCCCTGAGATACGCCATGGGATGATGATGAAGTGGCGTTAGTTTGTGAAGCTACTTGAGCGGTTGGGGTAACAACCGGGCTTACCGCTAACTGGGATGAGGTGGCATTGGTTTGTGCCGTCCCCTGAGATACGCCATGGGATGATGATGAAGTGGCGTTAGTTTGTACCGCACCTTGGGATACAGAATTAGCGGATACGTTTTGCGTAGCTACCGCAGATAAGTTGAAACTGAAGATTCCAATCGTAAAAGCAATTAATAGGGAATTAAATTTTTTATCAATCATTCAGAGTCTCCGAGAAACCTCGCCCTAAATTTAGGGCGGTATAGAAAAGGAGACGGTTTTTCAACCGTCCAAAATGCCGGACTTTTCCGGCGGTCAGCCCGTAAGCGGCCCAAGTGACGCACACCTTACTCGGTGTGGCTCCCATCGCCAAAGTTGTGATTGACCCGCAACCATATACTAATAAAAATTAGATTTTTCAATGTTGTCCTACAGGGAAACGGACAGGCGATGGTCGATGTTCAACCAATAATTAGAATGCCTGTTTTATTAATCCGTGAGCATACCCAATTAGGTATACTTATTATATCCATTTTGGGTTATTCTTACCTTTTAATACAAATAGTTATTATTAACTTTATTTTGTAATGGTTTTGGTTAAATAAACCTATACCATTTTTCTGGACAGGTGTGTCACTTCGAAGCGCGTCATGGATGGTAAGCAACCGCGATGATGTAAGTCATTGCGAAGCGTAGCGAAGCAGGGCAGTCGTCGGCAGATTTTGGTGATTGTCCGCCCCGTCGGAGGGTGCTATGGTTAGAGTGGAGTTAGGGTATGTAGTTCTGTCAAGAAGACCTGGAAAAACAGGTAAAACCCGCTGGGCAGTGTCGACGATTAAGTCGTTACGGGCGGAAGGGTCACGAACGTTATACGCGTGGCAGACGATAGCCACACAAGTGGTGTCGGTTGCGATAGCACTAAAACAGGCGTATGGCTGATGTAAGACCGATAATTAGAATGCCTGTCATATCCAATCAGGCATACTAATTATATCTATTTTGGGTTATTCTTACCTTTTAATACAAATAATTACTATTAAATGTAATTGTTTTCAATGTAATTGTTTTGGTTGAATAAATCTGTATCAATTTTTTTAGATTTAAGTATTTAATTTCTAAAATTGATTAATTAATTTAAGATAGTTATTTTTACCCGAGCGTAACGGTTTACGATTGGAATTCGTCCGACTCCCAATTAAGGTTTCGTCATGATACCGCACTCTAATTTAATTACCCTTGAAGGAAATGAGGCTGTCGCGACCATCGCGCATTTGACGAATGAAGTCATCGCGATCTACCCCATTACCCCTTCCTCGTCGATGGCAGAGCTGTCGGATGAGTGGTCTTCCCAGGGCCGCCTCAACTTGTGGGGTAGCGTACCCCAAATCATTGAAATGCAAAGTGAGGCGGGAGCAGCCGCTGCGGTTCATGGAGCGCTCCAGGCTGGCACTTTGGCGACGACTTTTACCTCGTCGCAAGGGCTACTCCTGATGATTCCGACGATGTACAAGATCGCCGGCGAGCTAACACCCACGGTTTTTCATGTCGCAGCGCGTTCGTTAGCGCACGCGGCGTTATCGATCTTTGGCGATCATGGCGATGTGATGGCTGTGCGCGCCACTGGATTTGCTCTCTTGAGTTCCTGTTCGCCACAGGAAGCGATGGACTGCGCGCTCATCGCCCAAGCCGCGACCCTTGAAGGCCGGGTGCCGATAGTTCACTTTTTCGATGGTTTCCGCACTTCTCACGAAGTCGCCAAAATCGAGGAAGTTTCCCGCGCTACGGCGCGAGCCATGATTGATGACCTCTGGATTCTTGCTCACCAGCGGCGCGCCTTGTCTCCCGATCACCCGGTGATTCGGGGTACCTCGCAAAATCCTGATGTCTCATTCCAGGTTCAGGAAGCCGTCAATCCTTGGTATGAAAGAATGCCAGGTGTGGTCCAAAAAGCGATGGATTCCTTTGGTGCCTTGACAGGCCGTCGCTATCAGCTATTTGAATATGTGGGTGCCGCTGACGCCAATCGAATTATCATCTTGATGGGATCAGGTACCGAGGTGGTCGAGGAGACCGTCAATCACCTCGTTGCTCGAGGCGAAAAAGTCGGGATGGTTCGGGTGCGTCTCTATCGGCCATTCTCTCCCGTGCATCTTCTAGCCGCAATACCCGCTGCCATTACTGCCATCGCTGTGCTGGATCGCACCAAAGAGGCGGGTGCCGACGGCGAGCCGCTTTACAAGGACGTGGTCACCGCCGTGGCCGAAGCCTGGAACAATAGCGCAACTTCCTTCACACGCCTGCCGCGCATTGTCGGTGGTCGCTATGGCTTGTCGTCCAAGGAATTCACCCCAGCCATGGTCAAGGGCGTGTTTGACGAGCTGTCGCAATCCATGCCCAAGAATCATTTCACGGTCGGCATCAACGACGACGTAACCTATTCAAGTATTAACTACGACCCAAGTTTCCGTACCGATACCTCGCGCGAGGCGGTATGCGCAGTGTTTTATGGCTTAGGTTCGGATGGCACGGTCAGCGCCAATAAGAACACCATCAAGATTCTCGGCGAGCGCATGGCCCCTTCCGCTGGGGATGAAGGTAAGGAAGTTATCGAGGCCGTCGATGAAAAATATGCGCAAGGTTATTTTGTTTATGACTCCAAGAAAGCGGGAGCGATTACTGTTTCGCACTTGCGCTTTTCACAAAAACCCATTCGTTCCCCTTATTTGATTGGCCGCGACGAAGCGCAATTCGTCGGCTGTCATCAGCCGATTTTTATTGAGCGTTATGACGTTCTCGAAAAAGCAGCACCTGGAGCGGTATTCCTGTTGAATAGTCCCTATCCTGTAGAACAAGTCTGGGACAGCCTGCCACGTTCGCTGCAACAAAGCATTCTTGACAAAAATATCGCGTTTTGGGCAGTCGATGCTTATGGCGTGGCAGCGCAGACTGGGATGGGGCGGCGCATTAATACCGTGATGCAGACATGCTTTTTCGCTATTTCCGGCGTGTTGCCTCAAGATCAGGCCATCAAACGCATTAAGAAAGCGGTGGAAAAAACTTACGGCAAGCGTTCGCGCAGTATCGTAGAAAGCAACTTCGCGGCCATTGATCAAACCGTCGCTGCCTTGCACAAAATTGATTATCCGCGCGCGTTAACTAGCCGCTGGGAGCGTCCAGCGACGGTAGCAGCGGAAGCTCCAGAATTCGTTCAACGCGTTACAGGAGTGATTTATGGTGGTGATGGCGATACGCTGCCGGTTTCAAGTTTACCCGTTGATGGTACTTGGCCAGTAGGTACTTCGCGTTGGGAAAAACGTAACCTGGCTTTGGAAATTCCGGTTTGGGAAGAAAAACTGTGCATCCATTGCGGCAAGTGTCCATTAATTTGTCCACACGCTGCGATTCGGAGCAAGGTAGCGCGGGTTGAGGATCTCGCCGATGCGCCAGCGGGTTTCAAGCATGTTCCGATTAAAGGGAAGGAGTTCGAGTCTGGACTACATGTGATGTATCAGGTAGCACCAGAAGACTGCACTGGCTGCGGGCTATGCGTCGAGATTTGTCCGGCGCGCGATAAATCCGAAGCGCGGCGCAAAGCCCTCAACATGGTGCCTCAACCCCCTATCCGTGAGCGTGAGCGTCAATATTGGGATTATTTTCTTCATCTGCCTGAATATGACCGGCGCAAAGTCAAGGAAACGACCATCAAGGGCGCGATGCTGTTCCAACCACTGTTCGAGTTTTCCGGGGCGTGCGTCGGGTGTGGTGAAACGCCTTACATCAAGCTCGCCACGCAATTGTTTGGCGATCGCATGGTAATTGGCAACGCTACGGGGTGCTCGTCAATCTATGGCGGCAATTTACCCACCACTCCCTACACCACCGACGCCGCTGGACGTGGTCCGACTTGGTGCAATTCCTTGTTCGAGGACAACGCCGAATTTACCTTGGGTCTGCGCGTGTCCATCGACAAGCAGGTGGATCAAGCGCGGACGTTGTTGATGGTTTTACGCTCGCGGCTGGATGGAGTTTTAGTGGACGCGCTTCTCAATGCGGAACAACTAAGTGAAACAGCGATTCACGAGCAACGACAGCGTGTAGAACTTCTCAAGGCCGCACTCGCACCCATTGACGATCCCAGCGCCCGTCATCTGACGAATATTGCTGATATTTTGGTACGCAAGAGCGTGTGGGGTGTTGGTGGTGACGGTTGGGCCTATGACATCGGCTTCGGGGGTCTTGATCATGTTCTCGCCTTGGATCGAGATGTAAATTTGTTGGTGTTGGATACCGAAGTTTATTCCAATACCGGTGGTCAGACTTCAAAATCTACTCCTCTTGGAGCCGTGGCCAAATTCGCAGCGGCGGGCAAGGCGATCGGCAAAAAAAATCTTGCGCTGATCGCGATGGCCTATGGCCACGTCTACGTAGCCCAAGTCGCTCTCGGTGCCAAGGATCAACAAACCCTGCGAGCTTTTCTTGAGGCGGAATCCTATCCTGGGCCTTCATTGATCCTTGCGTATAGCCCGTGTATTGCTCACGGCGTGGACATGACGCGCAACATTCTTCAACAAGAGTTGGCGGTCGAGAGCGGACACTGGCCACTATTCCGCTATGACCCACGACGTTCCGCTAAGGGTGAGAATCCGCTATCGTTGGATTCCAAAAAGCCGTCGATTCCTTACAAGGATTTCATTACCACCGAGACCCGTTTCAACATGTTGTTCCGTAGCCACCCCGAGCAAGCAGAACGTTTCCTCGTTCAAGCACAATCCGAGGTAAACGCTCGTTTCCATTACTATGAACAGCTCGCCGGACTATAGCTAATTCAGAAAACTACGTTGAAGATAATGTCAATCATCCCTCGACTCTTCGAGATCGAGGGGCTTATGGAGCCACGAGTTTCGCCCAGTTTCCGGTTTGCCGATTTTCAAAACCGAATACTCGAATTCCATAAGTGACGATTCATCCCTCGCCACTCTTGGCAATTGCTGGTTATTCTCGTCATTATTTTATAAAAGATGGAATCAATAATTAATTTTGATTCCATCTTTGTCCCCATCTCACGAATTTAGAGACTCGACACCATGGATCTCAGCACCAACTACTTGGGTCTTACACTTAAAAATCCGCTTGTTCCTTCCGCCAGCCCCATATCACGTAGTCTCGATACTGTGCGACGCCTGGAAGACGCGGGTGCCGCAGCTATTGTTATGTATTCTTTATTCGAGGAGGAAATTATTGATGAAGAACAGGCTCTAACTCGTTTTTTACGTTATCAAGATATTGGCGATCCAGAAGCGAATAGTTATCGTCCGGTTCCAGCTGCGTTCAAGAGCGCGGTGGATCGCTATCTCGATCAACTCGCCGCACTTAAGGCTAGTCTCGATATTCCGATTATCGCCAGCCTCAATGGAATTACCAGTGGCGGTTGGATCCATTATGGCAAGGATCTTGAAGAAGCCGGAGCAGATGCCCTGGAACTTAATGTATATCATATTTCGGTTGATCCAAATGAATCCGCTATGGATGTCGAGGAGCGCTATTTAGATCTGCTTAATGATCTCACCAGTCAGGTGAATATTCCCATTGCCATGAAAATTGGTGCCCAATTTAGCGCACTTCCTAATTTTGTCAGGCGACTTGAAATCGCCGGCGCAACGGGAGTCGTGATGTTTAACCGGTTTTATCAACCGAGTATTGATCTTAAAACGCTACAAGTAGTGCCGAGTCTAACGTTATCGACTGCAACGGAGTCGCTGCTCGCCATGCGTTGGATTGGTATCTTGCGCGGCCAGGTCCAAATATCACTGGGCGCAACTGGTGGAATTCATGATGCGTCTGATGTCATCAAAATGGTACTCGCTGGAGCGGATGTCACGCAATTATGTAGTGTATTGCTCAAAAATGGTCCTGCTTATCTTGCTACCATTCTTTCCCAATTGAACGATTGGATGATCGAGAATGAATATAAATCCATTAACGAAATGAAAGGCAGTGTTTCCCAAGCCAAGGCCATCGATCCCGCTGCCTTTGAGCATTCTAATTATCTTAAGGTATTGGATAGTTATACTCCAGGTAATGGCGTAATGGTATGATAGTTACTTTATTTTCGATTAAAAAAGTAGTGTGATTATCCACTCGCATTTGAGATCGAAAATGTTCTAAATAATTGTTACTAAAATAATAGAATTAGGAATTTATTCTCATGTCACATTTTACTCGGGTAAAAACTGTAATTCGAGACAAGGCAATTCTCGAAGAAACCTTGCGGCGATTAAATTATCAAATTCAAGTTGGTGATCGCGTTCCTATTCGCAGTCACCAAGCGAAAGCTAAAAATGGCCAAATAGTCATTGATACTGGCAGTAATTACGATATTGGCTTTCAACGTCAGGCTGATCAAACCTATGCTGTATGTGCGGATTGGTGGGGTGTCGAAAGAAATACTTCCATCCGCGAGAAAGAATTTATTGAAGATATTAATCGCACTTACGCATTGTTGACAGTGAAAAATCAAGCATTGGCTCAAGGATTGATTATTGAAGAAGAAAAAATTTTACTAAACGGTGAAATTGAGCTAGTGATATGTGAAAGATTCTAGCTGTCTGGAAACATTAATTAAAACATCAAACTGTGTGACACTGCTATGGACTCATTTACCCTGCGCTTGTTGCAGGAAAAATTGACCAATCGCATCGCGGTCAATACAAAAGATGGATCGGTGTTGGTATATGTACCTGCGGGTGAATTTGAAATGGGGGACGGCCATAACATCGATTGTCCGAAACATAAGGTTCAATTATCCGCTTACTGGATCGGGATTTACACGGTGTCGAACGGACAGTATTTAAAATTTTTGGAAGATAGCGGGCATAATGCGCCAAATAACTCACATTATAATGATAATGCCTTTTTCAATCATCCAGTGACGGATGTTTCTTGGGGTGACGCATTAGCCTACGCCTCGTGGGCAGGTTGTCAATTGCCAACAGAAGCGCAATGGGAAAAAGCGGCACGAGGAGGACGTGATTTACTCTATCCTTGGGGTAAGGACTGGGATTCAACGAAATGTCAACATGATAAAAGTTTGAATGAAGGAACGTGTTCGGTATATGACTACCCTGAAGGAGTTTCTGGTTACGGGACATACAATCAAAGTGGAAATGTTTGGGAATGGTGCATGGATTTTTACGATAGTAATTACTATCGGCACTCATTGGAACGCAATCCAATGGGAAGTGGCGCATTATACCGGGTAAACCGTGGTGGTTGCTGGTGGAATGGAGGATCTTTGTATTTTCTAGCCACGAACCGCAACAAAAACGATCCTGAATACTATGCCAATAATCTTGGTTTTCGTCTCGTTAAAACTCACAATTCACTTATTTAATTCAAGTTGCCACTTATCCGTGCTTACGATGTTTCAGCCATAATACCCACTGTGGAATGCAGTTTCAGGTGTATAGATGGCAATTTGGATTATTTAACAATATTATTATTATCTAAAAATCAGGACTTTTAATTATGGGCACCAAAAAAATGAGAATTCGCATTAATCAGAATGGCCAGACGGAGATCCGGGTTGAATGCGGGCACGGTGATGACTGCCTTGTCTTTACCAAGGCCATTGAGCAGGCGTTAGGAAAAGTAGAGCAGCGGGAATTAACTACTGATTATCAAGTAGGTGCTGATATTACGGTCACAAATCGTGAAAATTTAAACGAATTATTGTGACAATGTGTCACTCCATCATGTTGGCGTGACGTTGCAACGTTGCTGTAGGATAGAATGCGAGCGACCCTTCACGTCTGGTTACGGAGACCACGGATAAATAACAACCTGGGTTAAAATAATTCTATGGAACCCTATTATCGCCTAAGAATTTATCCTTCTGCCTTCAACTTCTCCTGCCGGGCCATTTTTAGGGCCGCTCGCTGCGGTTTGAAATACGTGTCTATCCTGGCGCTCTAACTTTGACCAAAAAATTGGCAAGCGCGTTACCGGTGTGGACTTTTCACTAATTTTTCTCAAAACGCACATGTTATCCAAAAAACAAAAAACGGCAATCCACGCAAGCGATTCGTTTTCAAATAGACTAACGTGTGATTGCCAATTATTTTTATACGGTGACATGACTCCGATTGTCAGAATTAGGCGCTATTCCAGTACGTTGATCGCGGATTCTGGGTAGTATTCCCAAAATGGTCACGATTAGCCGGGATGCGGTTGGCCGTTATTTCGTGTTTTTTATGTGCGTAGAAAAAATTTCAAAGCTACCTGCAATCGGGTACGCAATCAGAATTAATTTTAAGATCAATGATATCTTGACTGACTCAAATAAAAGTCATATACCTTGTCAAATCCAATGCTAGTCGTAGATATGTGTTTACAATATATAGATTTAATATATTTGTATCTATTACAAGCTATCTAGTAATACTTTTCTCAATGAAGCAGTCTCTCCAGCTCAGAATCGGTCAACAGCTGACCATGACCCCGCAGTTGCAGCAGGCTATTCGGATGCTGCAACTATCCACTCTGGAACTCCAGCTTGAAATTCAACAAGCGTTGGAATCCAATCCCATGCTTGATGAGGGTGAGGAATCTGATCTGGATGAAGAACTCATTGACAAGTCTGAACTGTTGTTGGCAGCGAACGAAACTCAGGAGGTGGTTGAAGCGACCAATGGGAACGGGGAGGACGACAGTGAACAGGAGCTTGATCTTAAATCAGGAGTTATTCCTGACGATTTGCAAGTAGACAGTAGTTGGGAAGATCTGTATGACCTTCGAAATTCAGGAACGACAAATCCAGACTTTGATGATAGGGAATACGAAGAACGCAGCAGTGCTGGTGAATCATTACGCGATCATCTGTTATGGCAGCTTCAGCTTGGACACTTTTCTCCCGTCAATAAGCTGATTGCCACAGTTTTGGTGGATGCCATCAACGAAGACGGCTATTTGAGTTGCAGCCTAGAAGAAATTCATGCCACTGTAGCGGAACTTGCGGTGGGACTCGATGAAATTGAAGCTGTCCTGTTGCAAGTACAAAACTTCGATCCTCCTGGGGTTGGAGCACGCGATCCACGGGAGTGTTTGCTGCTCCAATTACGCGCTCTGCCCGCTAATACCCAATGGCGAGATGAGGCGTATACCCTAGTCAGCGATTATTTATCTCTTTTGGTACGTCATGATTTCGCGCAACTTGCGCGACGCATGAAACTTACGGAAGATACGTTGCGTGAGGTGGTCAAGGTGATTCAACGCCTTAATCCCCATCCTGGCGCCCAAATGACGGATACTCAATCGCAATACGTCATCCCGGATGTGGTTGTTACCCGATCCGGGGGAACCTGGAAGGTTGAACTCAACAATGATGGTAGCTCACGGCTACGGGTCAATCCTTACTACGCTTCATTGGTGCGCCGTGCTGATAATAGTTCGGATAATACTTATCTGCGTAACCAACTTCAGGAAGCGCGTTGGTTTCTTAAAAGCTTGCAAAGCCGTAACGAGACCTTGCTCAAGGTGGCCAACGCCATTGTTGAACGTCAAAGTGCCTTTTTGGAACAAGGAGATGAGGCAATGCGTCCATTAGTGCTCCACGATATTTCCGAGATACTAGGGATGCATGAATCCACTATCTCACGAGTGACCAGTCAAAAATATATGAATACCCCACGGGGTATCTACGAGCTGAAATATTTTTTCTCCAGCCATCTGAATACTTCCAATGGAGAAGAGTGTTCTTCCACGGCCATTCGGGCGTTCATTCGACGTCTGGTGACTGCGGAAAAGCCCGACAAGCCACTCAGTGATAATAAAATTGCTGAATTATTGAGTGAGCGAGGGATTCAGGTAGCGCGTCGTACTGTGGCCAAATATCGAGAGGCCATGTCCATTCCGCCTTCCAGCGAACGCAAGCGTTTGGCCTGAATAGACTGTATTTTCTTTCCACGCTTCAACAAAACCTATAATCTTGAGGAGTCCGCGATGCAATTGACTGTGACTGGGCATCATATTGATATAACGCCTGCCCTGCGTGATTATGTCACCAATAAGCTTGAACGCCTGGAACGTCATTTCGATAATCTCACCCATGTGCATGTGGTGCTCATCGTAGAAAAATTACGTCACAAGGTGGAAGCTGATTTAAGTCTCAACGGCACTCCTATTTTCGCCAATGCCGAGGATGAAGATATGTATGCAGCGATTGATGCCTTGACCGATAAGCTCGACCGCCAAATACTACGTCATAAAGAAAAGCTTACTGATCATCATCGCAAGGATGGACGAATTGATCGCTAAATAACCGAAAATTTAACGGGGGCGGCTGATAGGTCGCCCCTATTGCTGTCATTATTTGGACCATCGATAACTAGGTGGATTCAAAATATGCAATCAATAATCGCCACTGATTTATATGTTGGACTGATGTCCGGCACTAGTCTTGATGGAGTTGACGCCACCTTGACCGCTTTCGATGGCGAACGTCCATATTTGCTTGCTGCTCATTACCATCCTTATCCTGACACTTTGCGTGAGGAACTTTTAGCATTATGCACGCCGGGCGAAGAAGATCTTGAGCGGCTTGGTCCTATGGATGTTCTTCTGGGGCGATTATTTGCAGCGGTTGTACTGGAATTATTGGAAAAAGCGGGAGTATCTCCCGAAAAAATCCGTGCGATTGGCAGCCATGGTCAAACCGTGCGCCATCGGCCTGCTGGCCTTACCCCGTTTACTTTGCAAATTGGCGACCCAAATATCATTGCCCAAATGACCGGCATCACCACCGTGGCTGACTTCCGCCGCCGCGACATGGCGGTCGGCGGTCAAGGCGCTCCCTTGGTGCCAGCTTTCCATCGCGTGGTATTTTCTACCTCTCAACCCCGCGTGATCCTCAATATCGGCGGTATTGCCAACATTACTTGGTTACCCATCGCTGGAGAACCCGTCATTGGATTTGATACAGGTCCAGGTAATACCTTAATGGATGCATGGACTCAACGGCATTTAGGACAGCCTCATGATGAAGGAGGAAAATGGGCCGCTACTGGACTGGTAATGGGAGAGTTGCTGGAAGCGTTGCTGGCCGATCAATATTTTTCACGCCACCCTCCCAAAAGCACTGGACGCGAATATTTTGATCTGCATTGGCTTGATGCCATTCTTGCCAATTTTTATCGCCCATGGTTGGTCACCGATGTCCAGGCGACCCTATGTGAATTGACAGCCGTCACGGTTGAGCGCGCGGTGCGCACCCATTGTTCAATGGCGCAAGAAATATTGGTGTGCGGCGGCGGAGTTCACAACGCTACCCTGATGGCTCGCCTTATCGCTCACTTTGCGCCATGCACGGTAAATTCCACCGCTATTGCGGGAATTGATCCGGATTGGGTGGAAGCAATGGCGTTTGCTTGGTTAGCAAGGCGCACGCTTCATGGACTGGCGGGTAATCTACCAGCGGTGACCGGCGCGCGCCAGGAAGTGGTGCTGGGGGGAATTTATCCCAAACTTTAACTATGTATCCGAGAGCCTACTGAATGAGCCTCCCTATCAAGAAAATACTGATCGCCAACCGTGGTGAGATTGCAGTACGCATTGCCCGTGCTTGCAGGGAGATGGAAATTACCTCTGTAGCTATTTATTCCGAGGCAGATCGTCATGCACTGCATGTCAAGAAAGCGGATGAGGCCCACAGTATTGGCTCTGACCCGGTGGCAGGGTATCTAAACGCGCACACGATTGTTAATCTCGCAGTGGCCACAGGCTGCGACGCCCTGCATCCAGGTTATGGCTTTCTCTCGGAAAATCCATTGCTTGCTAAAATTTGTCAGCGCCGTGGGATTCGTTTCATTGGACCAACGCCCGAAGTCATTCGGCGCATGGGTGACAAGACCGCAGCCCGCCAGGCCATGGCGGCGGCAGGGGTGCCGATTATTCCTGGCACCCGGAACAATCTCAGTAACCTGGATGAGGCTCTGATCAAAGCAGAGGAGTTTGGCTACCCAGTGATGCTCAAGGCAACCTCCGGCGGCGGCGGGCGTGGTATTCGCCGTTGTGATTCCGATGCTGATTTACGCCGTAACTATCAGCGTGTTGTCTCTGAGGCAACTAAGGCTTTTGGCAGCGCGCATGTATTCATGGAAAAGTGCATTGTTCGTCCACGCCACATTGAGGTGCAAATTTTAGGCGACCATCATGGCAACATTATTCACCTTTTCGATCGTGACTGTTCCATTCAGCGTCGCCATCAAAAACTCATTGAGATTGCTCCTTCGCCGCAACTTACTCTCGCCCAGCGTAATTACCTGGGTGAATTGGGGGTGCGGGCCGCGCGCGCGGTAGGATATACCAACGCCGGCACTGTCGAATTTCTCATGGACGATGATGATAATTTCTATTTCATGGAAATGAATACCCGGCTCCAAGTGGAGCATACCATCACCGAGACCATCACCGGCATTGACATTGTCCAGGAGCAGATCCGCATCGCGGCGGGCCGTCCCTTGCGTTATCGTCAAGAAGAT
This sequence comes from Gammaproteobacteria bacterium, assembly GCA_963575715.1. Lineage (NCBI taxonomy): Bacteria > Pseudomonadati > Pseudomonadota > Gammaproteobacteria > Gammaproteobacteria bacterium. The sequence continues at coordinate 22,413 of CAUYTW010000188.1, forward strand.
GTAGTCACGCGCGGCTACGCAATGCAATTCCGTATTAACGTCGAAGATCCCAGTAACGATTTTTTGCCAAGCTTTGGGCGTATCACCCGCTATCTTGCTCCTGGTGGTCCTGGAGTACGCACCGATGCCGCTATCTATACGGGTTATGAAATCCCTCCATACTATGACTCCTTAGCGGTAAAACTCACGGTATGGGCATTATCCTGGAGCGATTTGCTCGCCCGTGGCCGTCGTGCCCTTGTCGACATGGGTGTTGATGGGGTAAAAACTACTCTCCCCTACTATCACGAAATTTTGAAAAATGAAGAATTTGAAAGCGGAAAATTCGATACCGGTTTCGTGGAAAGTCATCCGGAATTGATCCGCTACACTACTCGGCGTAACCCGGCGAATGCCGCTACTGCGATTGCCGCCGCCATTGTCGCCCACCTTGGGCTGTAACTAATCGATGATTTGACGGGGATTTTCATGCCACGAGTATTAATTACCGACACAACCCTCCGCGATGCCCATCAATCCAAAATCGCCACGCGGATGCGAACGGAAGACATGCTCCCCATTTGCCCTAAACTAGATCAGGTTGGTTTTTGGTCCCTGGAGGTTTGGGGTGGTGCCACTTTCGATGCTTGCCTGCGTTTCCTCAAAGAAGATCCATGGGAGCGACTACGCAAACTACGCAAGGCACTGCCCAATACCCGACTTCAAATGCTGTTGCGTGGTCAAAATCTTCTTGGTTATCGTCATTATTCCGATGACGTGGTTCGTTTTTTCGTCAGACGTGCTGCAGATAACGGGATGGATATTTTCCGTATTTTTGATGCGCTGAACGATACTCGTAATCTACGGGTATCCATTGAGGCAGTGAAGGCAGCGGGTCGGCACGCACAGGGGGCAATTTCGTATACCACGAGTCCGGTTCACACGGTTGAAGGTTTTGTTGAAATGGCCAAGGAATTAGAGGAGATGGGCTGTGATTCAATCGCTATTAAGGATATGGCCGGTCTGTTGACGCCAGCTGCAACTCGAGAATTGATCCCGGCCCTAGCTGCGGCAGTGAGGATTCCTCTCGCATTACACTCTCATGCCACTTCAGGATTGTCCGGGATTTGCCAGTTTCTGGCAGTAGAACGCGGCTGCTATCATGTGGATACCGCAATCTCCGCCTTTGCAGATGGCGCTTCTCACCCGGCCACCGAAAGTATCGTAGCAGCCTTTAGCAACACTCCGTGGGATACAGGGCTGAACTTACCACTCATTCAGGAGATTGGATTTTATTTTTACGCCGTGCGCAAAAAATACCGTCAATTTGAGAGTGAATTCACTGGGCTTGATACGCGAGTACAGGTCACTCAGGTGCCAGGGGGGATGATCTCCAACCTTTCCAACCAACTTCGTGAACAAGGTGCCATCGACAGAATGAACGAGGTACTCGCGGAAATTCCTCGAGTACGGGAAGATTTAGGTTTTCCGCCACTGGTTACTCCCACTTCGCAGATTGTCGGTACTCAGGCATTGTTCAACGTCCTCACCGGAACTCGCTATAAAAATATTACTAATGAAGTCAAACTTTACCTGCAAGGTAAATACGGACAAGCACCGGGTCCAGTAAATTCATTAGTACGTCAACAGGCTATCGGCAACGAGCCAATCATCGAATGTCGTCCCGCCGATTTGTTGCGTGCAGAAATGAATGAATTACGCGATCAGATCGAAGGTACTTCCCTCAATGAGGAAGATGTCCTTTCCTATGCAATGTTCCCCGAGATTGGCCGTAAATTTCTAGAAGAACGCAATAGCGGTATTCTTCAACCAGAACCCTTAGAGCTACCAGCGGTAATTAATACCCAAGCCGTGATTTCCAAAGCACCGGTGGATTTCCGCATTAGTTTTCATGGTGAAACCTATCATATCAAGGTCACCGGCACTGGTCATAAGACTAAGGCGCAGCGTCCATTTTACGTCGTCCTCGATGGAATGCCCGAGGAGGTGCTCGTCGAGGCCATTGAGGAAATTGCTCCATCAAGCGGAAGCGTGGCCCCAACCGCCAATACCGTGAAAGGCGGTCGGCCCAAAGCGACGAAGCACGGGCATGTCACTACCGCCATGCCAGGTACACTCATTGATGTTCTGGTACATGTAGACCAAGAGGTAATGGCCGGTGATCCAGTGCTAGTAATTGAGGCAATGAAGATGGAGACCGAAATTCACGCTCCTATTGCAGGTAAAGTGTTGGCGATTCATGTTGCCAAGGGCGATAGCGTGGTACCTGATGATGCTTTGCTGGAAATCGGGTAAAAAAATCTTGACTGTTTCGATACTCATCGAAGCTTACTTTGGATGGTAAGCGACTTAGCCGCGAGTTAAACTATTACATAGCGTCAAATCGAAACTGACTTAATTATTTTTCAATTTCGATAGCGGAGTAAGGCGGTCGGCGGCAGATTTTAGTTCTCCGCACGATGCAGATAGATTTGCGTTTCGTAGGGTGTCGCAATAAAATGAGAAATGGTAATCGACGGCATCCGTCAATCACCCATCGACCTTTCGGGATCGAAAGTGCTTGTGGGGTAACTTATAATAGTAACTAATTGATTATAATCAATAAAATGTTACTTCACACTCATGGTGATGCTCCTCAAGTTCTCTGTCCTGTCGCAGTTCGTAAAAAAAACGGAAACGGTCAGTGCGTTCGGTATAAAAAGCCTTTACAACATTGACGAAGAGGATCCACGAATTTCGTTCGGTTCTTAGTTTAATGCATTCAAAACCGGACGCTTACTCAAGACAGCGATTCATCCTTCACAATTTTTAACGATTGAGGGGATTTTTTCACAGAGGATTTATAAAATAAAGTCAAGAACACCGCGACCCTACGGGATCGAAGTGTTTCCACGCCGAGGATTTATGAAAACTTTTAACGCCAAACCGGAAAATGTTCAGCATCAATGGTATATAGTGGACGCTGCCGGTAAAACCCTTGGTCGTTTAGCCAGCGAAATTGCCAGACGTTTGCGGGGTAAACACAAGCCAGAATATACTCCGCATGTAGACACGGGTGATTATATTATTGTGATTAATGCCGCCAGAGTTAAGGTTACTGGCAATAAGGTCGATGACAAATTGTATTATCGACATACTGGATACCCAGGTGGTCTGAAAGTGACCAATTTCGCCAAACTTATCCAAAAAGATCCTGGTGAAATTATTGAACACGCCGTACGTGGCATGTTACCCAAAAATCCATTGGGACGAGTAATGTTTCGCAAGCTTAAGGTTTATGCTGGAGCAGATCATCTACATATTGCCCAACAACCTCAGCTACTTGATATTTAAGTAAATTATTTTCCAACTCCAGTTATTTAATCACGGATTAGTAACAATAAAATGGTACAACAAACAGAACGCGCGATTGGGCGTCGCAAGACTTCTACGGCTCAGGTAATTCTCAAAGCAGGCACAGGCAAAATTATTATTAACCAGCGTAATCTGGAAAATTACTTTGGCCGGGAAACCGCACGCATGGTAGTGCGTCAACCTTTAGAAACTACACAATTAAGTGACCGATTAGATATTCAAGTTAATGTTCGCGGTGGTGGCACTACAGGTCAGGCGGGTGCAATTCGACATGCAATTACACGCGCGTTGATTAAATATGATGAAATGTTACGAAGTCCTCTACGTAAGGCCGGTTTCGTTACCCGTGATGCTCGTGCGGTAGAAAGAAAACTGGTTGGTCTACATAAATCTCGCAAAGCTCCTCAGTATTCCAAGCGCTGATGTTTAAACGGCTAAATTAAAGAAAATGGCAAAAAAGCCTATGGTTTTAATCATGGGATGAATCATCTTAGAATCGGCTGCGTTTTTTAAGGTCGTAGAATTTCACTCCTGGCATTCTGGTTTTTGCGATGTCATTCCCCCGCAACGCTGCGCAATTGCGGGGCTTTTTCGCTACATTTTTATAGATGATAATTGTAGGAGTTACGCAGTTGAATTTGTAACTCTATACAGGATTGAGTTTTTTTCTGTCATTCTGCGCGGAGGTCGCATTAGCGACCGGAGTCGCAGAATCTATGTAGATGGATTCTGCGACTCCGCTTTGCTTCGCGCAGAATGACTTCCTATTTTTCAACTGCGTAACTCCTAAATTGTTTAGTTTTGTTATCCAAATAGATAGAGTTTATTTCCATTCGCCAGGTATAAAACCTTCGCCTTTAGGCGAACAGCTTTAGCTAGATTTTGAATTTGAAGTTGGAGTAGGCAACCGCCGTCTACTCAATGCGGGCATAGACTGAATTTTGGTGGCATGCCAACCTCTTTCCTTGGTGGAATCCAAAATACAGCTGATGCCCGCCAACTGGACGTTGACTTTCCGAGTTTCAGTCGGAAACTTAAGTTGGCTTCAGCCAAAGGCCTTTCAGCTGGCTTTAGCCTGAGAGACCACTTTCAGTGGTTTTCCAAACCTACCGGCTTTAGCCGGTAGTCGTTTAGTTTTGTTGGGGGATCGTCTAACGGCAGGACAGCGGACTCTGACTCCGTCAATCTAGGTTCGAATCCTAGTCCCCCAGCCAATATTAGTATTGTCTAGTTTTCGATTTATCGATTATTAAAGTCGGATGTTTGAATTGCATAAATAATGATCCATCTCTGCAATTCTTCGAGATTGTAGAGTTTTCTCGCCATTTTTCTATAAACGTATTTTTAGATCTCCCTTTTGGCTCTCATCCGGAGAAAATGGTTTAATGTTTTGTTTGGATGATGACGCAATTCAATGATTGATTTGTTCGATGCTTCCTGCCAGCGCGTACCCCTCGGAAAGAAACTTGGTACCGGCGGCGAAGGGGCGGTCTATGATGTACCAATCTACGGGCCTGATTTTGTCGCTAAGGTCTATCATCATCAACTACCTCCACACCGACAGACCAAACTCTTGGCAATGGTGGACGGTGGTAGTGAATCATTGCACAAAATCGCAGCGTGGCCAGTCGATACCCTTTACGCGACACCACTGGGAATGATTTGTGGCTTCGTCATGCCGAAAGTTATCGGCTACGAACCAATTCACCACCTTTATGGACCAGGTCATCGTAAACAACAGTTCCCAAATGCTGATTGGGCATTCTTGGTTAATACCGCGCGCAACGTTGCAGCCGCATTCGATGTTATTCATTCACATCACCATGTTATCGGTGATGTGAATCAAAATAATATTGTGGTGGCGCGCAATAGCATTGTTAAGTTAATCGACTGTGATTCTTTCCAGATTACTACAGCAACCAAACACTATTTGTGTGAGGTTGGAGTAGGTCATTTTACTCCTCCAGAATTACAGGGCCATTCTTTTCACGGCATTCATCGAACGCGCAATCACGATAATTTCGGATTAGCTGTTTTAATTTTTCATTTATTGCTTATGGGTCGCCATCCGTATAGCGGTGTTTATTCAGGCGTAGGAGATATGCCGGTTGAAAAGGCTATTCAAGAATTTCGTTTTGCCTTTGGTAGTAATGCAGCTGCAAAAAAAATGGCACCACCACCGAACAGTGTATTACTTAATATACTCCCCCCTGCAATCGCGTGGCTATTTGAACGCGCATTTTCAGAGGAAAGCGTGCGTACTAAGTACCGTCCCACTGCTAGGGAATGGCTCTCAGCCTTGGATGCGTTGAAGGAACAATTACGGATCTGTAATCGCGAGCCTATTCACCAATACTTTGACGCCCTGACTACCTGTCCTTGGTGTAAACTTGAACAGCAATCTAAAGTATTCTTTTTTAATACACTAGTATCTACTAACTCCAACGATATTACATTTTTTCCAAGTAAATTTGATCTCGCTAAGGCATGGGAAGAAATTAGCGCAGTTCCATCGCCAGGAGAAGCACCTCCGATTAATTCAGCAACATTACGAGTCCATCCAACACCACTGCCACATGAATTGACTACTCCATTTGCCATATTCAAAACCAAGAAGTATCATGCCGAATTAAAAAGGCGTGAGCTTGCGCTAAAAGATGCTCATGATATTTTTGACGCGATGATCGAAAAATGGAAATTGGAGGCCAGTGATGATGCTTTTAACAAAAAATTCAGGGAACTTTTTTATCTTCGTCTTGAATATGAACGCCTGATTCGTGATTTTGAAATAGAACGCGAACAGATTCAGCCAACCTCTGAAGGAAAAGTATTTTTGCGTTTACTGAGGATTATTTTTAGGCGCAAAAAAATGCCCAGAATTAGTTCAACATTCATTGGCGCAACGTTGAATTTAACTACAGAAAATTCGACATTAAATCAGCATAAAAGAAAAGAAGATATTAGCGCATTAGTGCGCCGTTTTATGCTGCGGCGCGATCAACTTGAATTAGCATTAACGGAAGGAGTGGATCAATTAAATCGATTGCATGAAGATGCAATCCTTGCTCGCCAAACCATGCATATCCCATTGCTGGAAGCAGCGCGAGCCTTAGCTCAAGCGGAGGTGGATCTACGGTTGATGCGTGAATAGTTCATCAATAAATCTTTAGCGTGGAAACCCTTCGATTCCGAAGAGTCAAGCAGTTTTTGATTCAAAAAGATCGATTTGGTGCCTCAGTAACTACAAATTTAGCTATCTCTTCCAGCAACCTGATAATGGCTCGATTAGCGGCAACTACTCCGCCATAAGGGTCTTCAGAAGACGCAGATTCTAGCGTATCAAATGTACGGATAGCCTGCACTTGTTGATGACGTATATCCAAAAGCTGAACTCGCAATGTGATATGGAATTGGCTAGGTTGAGTCAGTAGCTCATGTTGCAAGCAAAGAAACTCAGTTTCCAGCCGCAAATCTCCGCTGATTGATGAAGAGGCGGGCAAAACTGCCTGAAACCGTCCAGTATTTTCCAGAGCTGTGACTAAAAGAGGAGAAAGCATTCGTTGCGGTGAATCAATCCATTGATTTTTTGAATAAAAATCTAAACGATATGGCTTGTGAACATAAGCGATGCCTGTGGTGTCGAAGCCTGCTTGAGCAGTCGGAGTTGCTACTATTATTACTATCTTTCCTTTCCCTATATAAACTTCCTTGGGAGCAATGGAGCCAAATAAATAAGTTTGCGTTGGTTCAACTTCGGCTGTCGTTAATAAACCGCCGCAACCAGCAATGTTCAATATAACAAAAAGAATAAAGGCCAAGTGATAAATATGGCATAAAGAATATCTATCTTTCAACAGGTACAAAGAGTGATTCATTAATTTGCAAGTTATCTATATTATTAAGTAATAAAAAAGAAGTATATTTATTTTATAAATAAATCGCTTTAGAATCTAATTTTTCAATGAATCTAAAAAATTAAAATTCTCTTCCGACCTCACTCAGTAATCCTTTTTGCTCTTCCTTTGCTCGTAAAATCGCCTCACCGTTTATCCGATAACTCCCTTTTGGTCGTCCCGCCACCGCCTTGGTAAGAACATTGGTTAATTCATTTTCCTCGGCTAATCTTTCTGCGTCTTCTTCCAGCGGAGGAAAGACTTGCAGATATAAAATTCCAGCCAGCCACCCAGCCTTGAACGGTTGATTAACCAGACGTACCGGAGTTCCTACCGAAACTTGTTGAAAAATTACTTCAATATCCTCAGGGTATAAACGCATGCAACCATGAGTAACACGCATTCCAATCCCCCATGGTTTATCGGTACCATGAATTAAATATCCTGCTTTTCCCAAACGTAATGCGTATAAACCAAGAGGATTATTTTCTCCCGCAGGAACCACGTCGGGTAAAATATCACCTTCCGCAGCGTGTTCCCTCTTAATGGTCTCAGGAGGTGTCCAAGTTGGATTTTTAATTTTGGCTACTACCGAAGTTAATCCAAGCGGCGTTTTCCAATCCATACGACCAATACTAACAGGATAAGTAATTACAACTGGAGTTTCATTGTCTTTGGGTTTTGGATAATAATAAATTCGCATTTCCGGCAAGTTAAGAACAATTCCCTCACGTGGGGTATCTGGCAAAATACGCCTTTTAGGTAACACTACCTTGGTTCCAGCGCCGGGTAACCAAGGACTAATATCAGGATTAGCCTTGGTAATCTCGTTAAACCCCAAACTATGACGCCGTGCAATATCAGATAGCGTATCTTTATAAACAGCTTGCTCAATTTCGTCTTGGCCTACAATCGAAACATCATCTGGAGGCAAAAGATAAGATACTGCGGGCACCACATCAATGAAGCTCAACATTAATAAAAAGGTACACCAGAAAAATAATGAGCGTAACATTGTTGACTACTTCACAATTTTAAGGATCGGACGACCTGATGGTCGTACCGGAGATGAGGAGGGTGGTGGTTGCGGAGTCCCTTCTTCTTCTGTGGGCTCCTGGGAAAAGCTCATTCCTTGACCATTTTCTTTCGCGTAAATGGCCAGTACGGAACTAATTGGAAGATGCACTCCAAGTATTTTACCCGAAAATCGTGCTCGAAAACTAATCCATTCGTTTCCCATCACTAGAGTTTGTACCGCAGTTGGATTTAAATTCAGAACGATTCTTCCTTCTTTGACATACTGCATTGGAATTTCTATTCCTTGTACCTGGGCATCGGCCACGATATAAGGAGTGAAGCCGTTATCGATAATCCATTCATGAAGTGCTCGAATCAAATAAGATTTAGTTGAAGTCATGGCGAGGTTGTTAAAAAATTTAAATGGATTCCGTGAAAATTATTTAACTATGCAACATTGCTTCAATAACTGAAATTATTCTAGTTATTTTTTGATGATGAATCAGTGAGATCTTGGCCAACTATAATGCGGGTTTTATCCAAATAATAATACGGTGGCACCTCTAGGTTAAGAAGCGCGGGTACACCTTCGAAAACTCTTCCCGCTAAATCGAAGCGCGAGCCGTGACAAGGACAAAAAAATCCTCCCTTCCAGATTGGCCCAAGATCGAGGGGAGCAAGATCAGGACGAAAAATGGGCGCGCATCCCAAATGCGTACAAACCCCAATTACTACTAAATACTCAGGGTTGATGGAACGATGCTGGTTGGCAGCATACGTCGGCTGTGTTGATGATTCTGATTTCGGATCGCGCAGTACATCATTCAGTGTGCCGAGGTTGTCAATGATTTCCTTGGTTCGACGCAAAATCCAGACTGGCTTGCCACGCCACTCCACAGTCATCATCTGACCTGGTTCGAGTTTACTAATGTCCACTTCGATTGGAGCACCGACGGCCTGATCTTTGGCACTCGGTTGCATGGATGATATAAATGGTACCAATGCTGCAACCGTTCCTACTCCACCCATCACCGACGTGGCCATGAGGAAGAAACGACGCCGGTCCTTGTTGACATCATTTACGTTCATCAGTGTCTCCGAGAAACCTCGCCCTTCAGGGCAGGAAAGGAGACGGTTTTCTCCGTCTCTTGTGGATAGCAAACTTTTAAAGTTGCCGGTCTTTCCCGGCTGTCTTACGGGCCTAGTGACGCACATCTTGCGGTGTGGCTCCCCTCGCTCGCTTATTCGTGGATTTTTGTACCCTTTTGGGTCCATCCTTGGCAAGCAACACTGGCTTCGACCCCGTATGCCGCAGTGTCCGGAACTGAGGAAGCATTCCGAAGTGCCTATTACACCGCTTGCGCGGATTCCACAATAAAGTCTCGTCGCAAAGCGACCGAGCTGGTCAACTCCAAGACTTGCTTTCACAAACCTTGCCCTTTACGGCGGAGTAGTTGACTATATTTTTAAGCACTGTTTTACAATAATAATTAAGAGTTACGCAGTTGAATTTGTAACTCTATACAGGATTGAGTTTTTTCTGTCATTC
>CAUYTW010000189.1 GCA_963575715.1 Gammaproteobacteria bacterium
ATCGGGCCTTATCCGCTCGAATTTGAATCGGATGACGCAGCTTAACTCTATGTTATGTTTCAAACTCGAAAATAGGAGAATAATGGTGACATATAGGAAAGACATACAGATGCTAAGAGGATGTGCGGTTCTCTTAGTAGTATTGTTTCACTTGGGGCTGTCAGGTTTTCAAAGCGGATTTCTTGGAGTAGATGTTTTTTTTGTCATAAGCGGATTTTTAATGGCAGTTTTATATGATCATAAAAACAAGAGAAATTTTTTTGAAAGAAGAGCTTTGAGATTATTAATCTGTGCATTGGTTAGGTGACACTACCTACATTGCATATTGAACAGATTCCTTTTTGAAGAATGCCCGGATTTTTCCTGGCATTTGTTTTAGTGACTCCAGCAAATTTGTTGCTTTTTCCACCAACTCCCTGGCGCCATGGATAAGCGAACGTGCAAATCCATGGGCTTTTATATTTCCCCAAACTAATTCAACCGGGTTTAGTTCCGGAGAATACGCAGGAAGAAAATATATTTTTACCTTTCCGTTGGTTTTCTCTATATATTCCATAACCATTTTCGAACGATGCACGGAACAACGATCTGTAATAATCCAGATGGGATTATGTACAGTTTTTGAGAAATTTTCCAGGTACTCAATAAATGCCTCACCATTAAATGTGTTGGGTCCTACCTGAAAATATATTTTGCCATCCGCATTTATTGCTGCAATCATATTAACGGAATGACGGTCTCCAGAATTTGGGATTACAAGAGTTAACCCTTCCAAACTCCAGGTAGTACCAGCATGATAGTCTGTACGAATTCTCGATTCATCGAGAAAATAAATAGTCGCTCCTTCTTTTTCAGCTAACAGATTGATTTTATGGAATTCTTCCTTAAGCCATAGATCTACGGCGGCGGAATTCTGTTTTGTTGACCGACGAGCCGGGCGTTGCGGGGTCAACCCAATACGGTGTAATAAACGATTTATTGCAGAACGACTCAAATGAATGGAAAATTTCTGTTCAATTAATAGTTGTATTATTTCTGTCGTCCATAGCGTTGAGTGAAATCCAAAATTAATCGACGTAAATACTGATATATAAAATTGGAGAGTGTTTTCCTGAGTTTTATCAAGGAATGATTTTCTTCCGGGAACGGGATTCTTCTTTAACGCATCCATCCCACATTTACGAGCCATTTTTAACCATCGATGGAGAGTGCCTCGATGTATTCCAAAAATTTTTGCTGTTTCCCTGATGCGTCTTCCCTCTTGCACGGCTTTTACTGCCTGGATCCTGATGTATTCCAGGGTATCATGACCAAGAGTGCGTGCGTCGAAAGTATTCATTGGATTACTCCTGGTAATTATTCGGTTAATAGGGGATCTATTGACAATTCCAAGTATTTATGTCTCAGCTCTCAACTAATGTCACCTAACCAATGCACAGATTAATATTACCAGCCTATTTTGCTTCGCTTATTTTAACAATCTCAGCGTCAATAATTATTGTTTCTCCAAATGAATATAATCAAGTTTTTAATCAGTTAATATACGCGGATGTGTTTACATCAAATATTGGATATTGGATGCAAAATTCTTATTTTTCGAAAGATGAATTTAATTTCCTTTATTGCATCTTTGGTATTTAGGCGTAGAAATACAATATTACTTGATAATTCCAATTTTGTTTTTTTTCTTAGAAAACATAAAATATATGTAGTTATAACATTTTTCATGTCGTTATTATTGTGCTTTGCTTTCATTCGTATTTCGCCAAAAACATCTTTTTTTATGATGCCCTTACGTGTATGGGAATTTCTTATTGGCTATGGTGTAGCTACGTATTCAACCGTCAATGGCAACATGAAGATTGGAGCAATAAGGCAGACAATAGGCTCTATTTTTTTTATTTTAATGCTTTTAATTCCATTGGTTAAAATTAACGGTGAGTCCCTCAGTATATTATCCGGACATCCCGGCGTTGTTGCATTTTTCATCACTATTTCTACGGGAGTTGTTCTTGCCCTAGGTATAAATCGATTTATTGAAAATTCAATTATTGGAGAGTTCTTTGAAATTATCGGTAAATATTCATATTCGATATATTTAACCCAAGTTGCCACCCATCCGTGCTTACAAAAGTTTTTGCCAAAATATTCATA
>CAUYTW010000190.1 GCA_963575715.1 Gammaproteobacteria bacterium
TCGGGCAAACCCACATACCGCCCCGGCGTGAGCACATAGTCCAGTTCCTTCACCCATTCGATGCTGGCCGCATTGCAGAAGCCCTTCACATCCTCGTATTTCCCGTTAACCTTGCGCCACTCGTGGTAGGTCTGGGCGACTTTCTGGATGTCTTGTTCGCGCAGTTCCTTGGTACGGCGATTGATGAGCACCCCTTCGTTGCGGGCATCGATGAAGAGAATCTCGTCAGTGCGATTGCGGTAGCCGCTGCCCGCCTTGTTGCGCGAGAGGAACCAGAGACAGGCGGGGATCTGGGTATTCAAAAAGAGCTTGGCGGGCAGGTTGACCACGCAGTCCACCAGCCGCGCCTCGATGAGGGCCTTGCGGATATCGCCTTCTCCAGAACTTTTGGAGGTGAGCGAGCCTTTGGCCAAGACAAAACCAGCGATGCCCGAGGGGCTGAGGTGATAGAGGAAGTGCTGAATCCAGGCGTAGTTGGCGTTGCCCGCCGGGGGTATGCCGAATTTCCAACGGCCGTCGGTACGCAACAGTTCGCCCGACCAGTCGCTCACGTTGAACGGCGGATTGGCGATGATGAAATCGGCCTTCAAATCCTTGTGGGCATCGTTGAGGAAAGAGCCTTCGTTGTTCCATTTGACCTGTGAGCTGTCGATACCGCGAATGGCCAGATTCATTTTGGCCAGCCGCCAGGTGGTCTGGTTGCTCTCCTGTCCATAAATGGAGATGTCGTTGATCTTGCCCTGATGACCGGCCACGAACTTTTCGGACTGCACAAACATGCCGCCCGAACCACAGCAGGGGTCAAAGACCCGGCCTTTATAGGGTTCCAGCATTTCGACCAGCAGTTCAACGACACTGCGGGGCGTATAGAACTGGCCACCCTTTTTGCCTTCGGCCAGGGCGAACTCTCCCAGAAAGTATTCAAACACATGGCCCAGCACATCGGCACTGCGGGCTTTGGCGTCTCCCAAGGCGATATTGGCGATCAGGTCGATGAGGCCGCCCAGACTGGTGGGGTCCAGGTTGCCCCGGGCGTAGACCTTAGGGAGTACATCCTTGAGCGACGGGTTGTCTTTCTCGATGGCGTCCATGGCATTATCAACTTCCTTGCCGATGGTGGGTAATTTAGCCTTGGATTGCAGATAGGACCAGCGGGCAATTTCTGGCACGAAGAAGACGTTCTCAGCTTTGTACTCGTCCTTGTCTTCGGGGTCGGCTCCGGCGTATTCGCCTGAGCCGCTTTTCAGTTGGGAATGGAGTTCTTCAAAGGCATCGGAGATGTATTTGAGGAAGATCAAGCCCAGGACGACGTGCTTGTATTCGGCGGCGTCGATGTTCTTTCGGAGCTTGTCGGCTGACTTCCAAAGCTGTTTCTCGATGGGTTCTTCTTTTGTTGTTGTCTCTTTGGCTTTGGCCATTGTGCTTTCCAATTTGTGTTTTCTTCTCTTCAGCCCGGTTCCGCCTTGAGAGGGACGGCCTTTTCTTCATGCACGACGGTTCTGTCCGGTTCACGGTTTCGAATCCGCAGAAGGAAGAAGCGAAATCAGCCTGGCCAAAAATCATCATGTAATATTTGAGCAATTTGCCAAGGGTTACTCGAGGGAAAAATGTCTTCGTTTAAATCCGTTTCCCTTGCCGCGATGAATACCGCATCCCCATAAGCGTCTTCCACGCTTTCCTCCAGGCTCGGTTTCAGTCCGGGATTTTGTTTTAGCACACGGTTTACCCTGCGGCGTTGCTCCATTATCGTGGCTCGCCAACTTTTACCGCGTTGTTCAGGCTGGTATCGCCACTTGAGCAAATGAGCAAGCAGTACCCCTAGCCGATTCACCAGTTCCCGCCGTTCACTTGCTCCCATGCTTTCCAGTTCCTCGATTAAATGCTCCACGTCCGCTTCCATGAATCGCCCTTGTTTCAATAAATTTGCCTGTTCTTGTGTCCAGGTATAAAAATCAGTCTCATGTGTAATCATGTTGTTAATTCCGCCTCCAGCATGGTCGCCAGCGCATCGTCGGAGAGGATCGCCATGGGGGTCCTGGTTATCATCCCAATCGGGAGGACCTCGTGCTTGGGCGATTCTCGGTGGTTCCGTGGGTTCCCCCGATATGTTCGAGGACACGGCGAATCGTTGGGGCTTCGGTTACGAAGGACTC
>CAUYTW010000191.1 GCA_963575715.1 Gammaproteobacteria bacterium
TACCGAGGAAGTCTTCTCAAATTATGCGTAATCATTTTATAGTGGCTTTGCTATAGCTTGTGAAAGGTTTCATCGTTCAGGCTGATCAAGGCTTGTGCCTGAGCGCGTAACAGATCCATCCAAAACCAACTTTGCTCTGGGATGTGCAGACGCTCACGAAGCGAATCAACCTCGGCGATGTTTCCATTCAACGCGGTAATGGCATAGCGTCCACAAGGGTCATCGGTCAGCAAATTGAGGTGTTCGGCGAGTGCATCCAACCATTTCTGGGGTCTGTGCTTGACGATTTGTGCTTGGATATCCGCTAGCGTTCGTCTCAGAAAATCTCTCAGCTCACGCCAATTAGATTGGCTGTGGCTATCCATGTCCCCGTTGAATTGGAAATAGGTATCCAACAGGCCATGCCACCAATGTGCGGGCAGGGTTTTATTACCGTGGATACGGGATTCGATTTGGCGCAAGACTTGAGGGAAGCGATGGACATCCGCAATCAACCTGCGCTGATCTGTACCGTAAGGACGGTTTAGTGCATGGCACAGATAGCGCAATCTGGTATCACAGGCCTGTTCCACCCCATCGCGATACAAAATTTCCAGCGCACGATCCAGGTGTTGTGGTGGTGGGCTGAGGTTGGTTTGACCGGAACCATGGCGTCGGTCGAGTTCTACCGCCAACTGGGCCATCTTCTCGAAAGGCCCGATGCGGGGGTATTTACGCTGGGCTTCATCCAGCAAGAAGGCATTTAGATCCTTCTGTAGTTGATCAAGTGCGAACATTAAAGCCATCTTATGAATAGTTATCAACCAATGCTGTATTGTTATGATTTGATCGCGCCACGCGCTGCCTCTGCCAAAAAGCTAGAGCGCACCATGTCGTGATCGCGGATATACCCACCGATTTTAGTCAGTAAAAATCGCAATAACGTGATATGGATTTTTTCGGCTGGGCCAAAATAACGCTCCACAGGAACCTCAACTACCGCCCAAATCCATTTGGAAAATTCGGGATCGGACTGATGTTCGGATAAAGAGCGTGCAAGTGGAATGCTTTCACCATCTTCAATTATGGTTTCGCAATGCAAACTAATCGCTTCACAAGCATTATCAATGGCCTCCTCTAAGGTCTCACCCGCTGAAAAGCAACCCGGCAAATCCGGTACAACCACGCCAAACGATGTAGTATCAGTAGATGGTTCAATTGCAATAATAAATTTCATAATTGCTCCTTTATTTCAAATCGGCTTGTTTTAATAATTTATTTACCAATCCTTTTCCAAGATCTCGTTTAGGATGAGGCACGCTAATATGCCCCTGCTTACCAGGATTAGTAAAAATATGATGACTACCGCGTATGCCACGTAATACCCACCCATCCTCTTCCAGTTTTTTGATAATGTCCGAGCTATTCATATTTTTTTGATCCTAACGCAATAAGCATCGTCCAATGGCGGAGTCGTTACGATTTTCCACCGAAGGGGGAATCGCGTCTTCCCCAATGGCCCGGAATTCCAAACGAAGTTCCACCCGGCGGCTTTCATCCTTCGATGTCTTCGCCGAGTTATAGGAAAAACCTCCCACCAGGAACAGCGCCCGTACTTGCTGCTGCTCGTCCGTGGATAGTTTTACCTCCGTATCGGGCACTTCCCGCAATAGGCTGCAAACTACATTCTGCGCCCGCTTGAGACTCAGGTCTAAATTGAATAAGTAAGAACCATCAATGTCGGTAAAGCCTTCGACCACCACGCGTCGAATCCAGCGCTGCCCAAGGTTGGTTCTCGCTATTCGCAACACTTCCCGAACAAATCCTCGGATGATGCGTTCTGTCTCGCGGGTGAACCGATAATCACCACTGACAAAACGCACTACTTCGCCAAAATCAATGGAAAGCTTGTCACGATTCACCTGCACGCCCTGGAAATTGGTGGAGGAGGCCGCGAGCTGTTCCAAAAGATTGTCGATATCCTGGGATCGGACTTCCCGCAAATGCCGTTGCTCTGCATCGCGGTCTCGAATTTCAGCCAATTCCTTCTGGTATTGCTGCTGTTGTAGGAGTTACGCAGTTGAAAAATAGGAAGTCATTCTGCGCGAAGCGAAGCGGAGT
>CAUYTW010000192.1 GCA_963575715.1 Gammaproteobacteria bacterium
AGGTGTCATGACTCCAAAAACGTAGTCCGATACTTTCGACTTAGGCTGGTCAAGTTCGAACTTGTGAATTTGACTTTTCAAGCCCCCGCCTTTAGGCATGGAGTTCCTGACCGACAGCTTTGCTCCGCTTGCTTTATGCAATGACTTGAATCGTCGGAGTCGCTGGAGTCGCTTGCCGTCCATGGCTCGTTTCAACGAGTTAGTCGTTTATAGGCAATACGATGAGGTTGATCGGCGTCGGTTCCGAGGCGGCGGTGGCGATCAAGCTCATAGTCGGTAAAATTACCCTCAAACCAGGTCAGCCGACTGTCACCCTCGAAAGCGAGGGTATGGGTAGCTACGCGATCTAGAAACCAGCGATCATGAGAGATTACCAAAACACAACCAGGAAATTCCAGGATCGCCTCTTCCAAAGCGCGAAGAGTTTCTACGTCAAGGTCATTGGTAGGTTCATCCAGGAGTAACACATTACCCCCACTCTTAAGAAGCTTGGCAAGGTGTAAACGATTTCGCTCTCCCCCAGACAAGTCACGCACCAATTTTTGTTGATCAGGCCCCTTGAAATTGAAACGTCCAAGATAGGCACGGGAAGGGATCTCGTACTTGCCAACCGTGATAATGTCCAATCCCTCTGAAACTTCCTGCCATACCGTTTTGGATCCATCCAGTGCATCACGGCCTTGATCTACGTAAGCGAGTCGCACAGTTTCGCCCAAGCGTAAAGTACCGGCATCGGGCTGCTCTTGACCGACGAGCAGCCGAAATAACGTCGTCTTACCCGCGCCGTTGGGGCCTATGATACCGACAATTGCTCCAGGAGGAATGCGAAAGGTTGCGTTTTCAATCAAGGCACGGTCACCAAATCCCTTTTTCAAGCCCTCGGCCTTGATTACCAATTCACCTAGACGCGGTCCAGGCGGAATGTAAATTTCTTTAGTCTCATTGCGCTGTTGGTATTCATGAGACGATAACTCGTCGAATCGCGCCAGACGCGCCTTACTTTTGGCCTGACGCGCTTTAGGATTAGCGCGTACCCAGCTTAATTCTGCCTTAATTGCCTTTTGACGGGCACTTTCCTGTTTTTCCTCCATTTTCAGGCGTTTTTCTTTTTGATCCAGCCAGGAAGAGTAGTTACCCTGCCAGGGAATGCCCCGACCGCGGTCCAGCTCCAAAATCCAGCCCGCGACGTTGTCCAGGAAATAACGATCGTGGGTCACAGCAATAACCGTACTTGGATATTCCTGTAAAAAGCGTTCGAGCCAAGCCACGCTTTCCGCGTCTAGATGGTTGGTCGGTTCGTCCAGCAGCAATAAATCCGGAGTGGAGAGCAGCAATCGACATAATGCGACTCGCCGCTTCTCACCCCCAGAGAGTTGTGTAACCTCAGCATCCCAGGGAGGAATGCGGAGAGCATCAGCAGCGATTTCGAGCTTGCGTTCTAATTCCCATGCGCCCGCAGCATCAATAGCATCTTGAAGTTGGCCTTGCTCTTCAAGAAGTTTATCAAAGTCAGCTGTTGGATCTTCAAAAGCCAGACTGATGGCATTAAATCGATCCAGGAGAGCCTTGATATTAGCAACACCTGCCTCAACGTTGCCGCGCACGTTGCGGGTTGGATCTAGCTGCGGTTCCTGGGATAGATAACCAATACGAATACCTGGCTGGGGACGTGCATCGCCTAGAATATCCGTGTCCAATCCGGCCATAATACGCAGCAAGGTCGATTTACCCGCGCCGTTAAGACCCAGCACGCCAATCTTGGCTCCAGAAAAAAACGACAGAGAAATATCTTTGAGTATTTCACGGTGGATAGGAACAACCTTTCCCACATGGTTCATGGTGTAAATGTATTGAGACATTATGATTTTTCTTTTATAAATTCTCTGCGTGGGAACGACCCTCGATCCCATAGAATTGAGAAATTGAAGATTTATTGCATGAGTGCGACGATATTAAGTTGCAACCGATTAGGA
>CAUYTW010000193.1 GCA_963575715.1 Gammaproteobacteria bacterium
CTTATATATAACCCAAGTTGCTACCTATTATGATGGATAACTAAATAGCCCCTCTCGCTTTGGGAGAGGGGTTGGGGTGAGGGACTTTTGACTAATGTTGAAGAATTATCCCTCACCCCCGGCCCCTCTCCTAAAGCGAGAGGGGAGAAAGGCAAATAGGTAGCAACTTGAGTTATTTATGATGGAGAATCAAATAGCACCTCTCCCAAAGGGAGAGGGAAGAAAGGCAAATAGGTGGCTACGGCGTCGTAATGTTGACGCTAACCTCGTTCGAGGAGGAACTAACACCGCCGGTATTAACAGCGGCGACCGTGAAATAGTATTTGCCGCTGGTCAAGCCGGTAATGGTCGCGCTGGTTCCGGTGACGGTTTTCACCGGTGTTTCTGATTCACCGCCCGCAGTGGTTCCCTGGTACACGCGATAACTCGTCGCGCCGGTCACTGCCGTCCATTTCAGGGTAACCTGGCCAACGCCGGCAATCACGCTGGTTATTGCGGGCGCAGTCGGCGGGAAGACATGCGTCCGAGTCAATTGGTTGTTAGTTTCGTTGGATTCAGTGGTTTCGCACCAGCTATCCACGAAAGCGCGCAATGTCTTGGTTCCGCCCGACGGTGCCTTCAATGTGAGCGTCACCGTTTTGCTCGCACCCGCAGCCAGATTGCCAAGATCCATCCAGGCGTCGCCTTCGACACCGCAGGTCTGGGTAGTGGGCTGATTGGCCCAGACATCCAGATAACCTCCCGGCGCTCCTGTCTCACCCTGATTGGCGAGCGTTACCAGCATGTCAAAAGTACCTGTGGTCAGATTGACGGGACGCCAGGAAAGTTGAGTGATGACCAAATCAATGCGGCGGCCCCGAGGCGTGGCGCTGACCTCGTTTGAAAGCACGTCGCTGTTCGTTGCCGCGATTTTGAAGAAATATTTCGTGCCGTTGGTTAATCCGGTCATCACCACGCTGGTTCCGATGACCTCGGTTTTCACTGGCGTGAGTAATTCGCCACCGGCTGTCACGCCCTGAAAAATTTTGTAACTCGTGGCACCGGTCACTGCTGACCACTTCAGCGTCACCTGAGCATTGCCCGCAATGGCGCTACTAATGACAGGCGGACCCAGCGGCATAGCGTTGACTTCATTCGACAATGCGCCGGTTCCGCCCGCGTTGACGGCAGCCATTTTAAAGAAATATTTCGTGCCGTTGGTCAATCCGGTGATGATCACGCTAGTTCCGGTGACGCCGGTTTTTACCGGCGTTGAGGATTCACCGCCCGCCGTAATGCCCTGAAAAATTTTGTAACTCGTGGCACCGGTCACCGCTGTCCACTTCAAGGTGATGCGCGCGTTGCCCGCTGTGGCGCTGGAAATCGTTGGCGCGCCGGGTAACGCTATGAAGGCCGCAGTCACCGTCTTTGCGGCGTCCATGGTCACGGCACAAGAGGCACCGATTCCGGTGCAGGCTCCGGTCCATTTGCTGAACATCGATCCGGTCGCTGCTGTTGCGGTCAAGGTGACTTGAGTGCCGGTGTTGTAGGTCTCGGTGCAATCCGTACCACAATCAATGCCCGCCGGGTTGCTGGTCACGGTTCCGCTGCCTGTGCCAGTTTTGGTGACACTCAACGAATATTTTACGAAGTCGAAAGTTGCAGTCACCAACGTAGCCGCGTTCATCGTTACCATACAAGTGCTCGCGTTTCCCGAGCAGCCGCCACCACTCCAACCCGTGAAGGTCGATCCTGTTTCCGCCACCGCAGTCAGCGTCACGCTCGTTCCCGGTGCGTAGTCTTCGCTACAATCTGTCCCGCAATTAATCCCCGCAGGAGTGCTGCTTACCGTGCCATTGCCAGATTTGACCACGTTCAGGGAATACATGGCTGGATCGAAGGTTGCGGTCACCGTCGTCGCGGCATTCATCGTTACCGTGCAGGTGCCCGTTCCCGAGCAGCCGCCACCGCTCCAGC
>CAUYTW010000194.1 GCA_963575715.1 Gammaproteobacteria bacterium
GTCCCCTTTCATCCCCGCCCTAAAGGGCGGGGTTTCTCGGGGACATTGATGAAACCAAATCATACGATTCGCATCCTGGCCATGAGCCTATGGATATCTGGAAGATGCGCGATGGCTCAGGATGATGGGCATTTTTCCCAGCCTGAAATCCTGCCGAGTGGGCATGGACCCCCGCCTCAAGCCTATACGGATTGCCGGGGCAAGCAGACTGGCGATGCCGTTCAGCACATGACCCCGGAAGGTTTGGTGGCCGCTACCTGCCAGAATTCTCCCGAAGGTCTGGTGGCTCGGCCTAATAACCGTTCTCGGCAGCCAGCGGGCAAGAACCAATGAAGATTCATGATTCAATCCTTCCGTTTGCGTCTAGCTTTGCTGTCCGCTGTTCTCGCAGGAATAACCCTGGCGATATTCGGTTTTAGTGCCCTGTGGTTGATTCTCGACGTGAAGGTTGAGCATATCGACCGGGCGCTGCGTGCTCATGCTGAACGTGAGACGGGCCGCCCTCCGTGGAATTTCGATTGGGCGCGGGTTGAACGCGACATCGCCGCCAGCCTAAGCCTACGCGAGGCAAGAGATTTGCTGTTGTTGATTCAGGATTCTCGGGGGGAAACCGTTTACCGCTCCTGGCACTGGCCAGACAATCTCGACGTGGCGGGTCTTCCCTGGCCACGGCTGGCATTACCAAGCGACCGTTACCAAAGGCAACGGCCTATCACTGCGATAACTGAGGAACATCTGGATAGACAAATCTGGCGCTTAGGACTCGCCACCAGCGGTCATGTTCAAATCGCGGTAGCCGTCAATCTGCGAACCCTGGCTGATGAAATGCGGGGCATCCGCATGGCTTTTTTGATCGCGACGCCGGTTGCACTTTTCCTGATTAGCCTTGGCGCGTGGTTTTTCTCGAAAAGAGCTTTGCGTCCGATTGAAAAACTCACCGCAGCGACGCAGAGGGTCACCGCTTCGGGACTCGATCAACGGATTGCAATCACGGGAAATGACCGCGAATTCGCCGAGCTGATCACCGTTTTCAACGGGATGCTGGAACGCCTGGAGCGAAGTTTTCAGCAATCGCGACGCTTTTCAGCCGATGCTGCTCACGAGCTAAAAACCCCGCTCGCCATTCTTCAGGGCCAACTCGAACGTGCTATCCATTACGCTGACGAGGGTTCGGCGACGCAAGCCGAACTTACTAGCATTCTTGACGAGGTTCGTCGTCTATCGATGATTTCACGCAAGCTCTTGCTGCTTTCGCAAGCGGACGCCGGGCAATTACAGCTTCAGCGTGAATTTTTCAGTCTTTCAGAAGCCCTCGACAACCTAGTCGAGGATACCCGGATGCTGGCCCCCCATCTTCAGGTTAGCGCCGAAATTCAGCCCAATATCACCATCATTGCCGATCGCCCGCTACTTCATCAGATTCTGCACAATCTCATCAGCAACGCCATCAAGTACAACATCGACAATGGCTCGATTCATTTTTTAGTCAGAACTTTCTCGGGGCAAGTCGAAATTGGGGTGATCAATTCTTCATTGGGAATTCCGTTGGACGAGCGTGACCGGATATTTGATCGCTTTTATCGTGCCACACAGGCAGATGGGCGCAAAATCGATGGAGTCGGGCTGGGACTCGCGCTTTCACGGGAAATTGCCCGTGCTCATGGCGGTGATCTGTCCTTTAAGGTGGATGAAGCAGGCAATGTAAGTTTTTCGTGCATATTACCCGTGGTGAATTCAGGGACGACTTGAAATATAGCCCTCACGGAATTGCCAGGTATGAGTAATATGCAGAATGTCGGTATCTTCGCGGATACTTGAGGGTGTCAAGACCCGGGTGAGTGTGTACACACTTTTTAAATATCCAAATTAGGAGTTACGCAGTTAGAAGAGCTGATAATACGTAAAGAGGGTTCGCCAAATAATCACGAACCGCATTTCGTATAATGCGA
>CAUYTW010000195.1 GCA_963575715.1 Gammaproteobacteria bacterium
GTGGCGAAAACGGGAACGGGCAGCGGCACGGTGACGAGCAATCCCAGTGGAATTAATTGTGGTAGTGATTGCAATGAGTATTACGTGCCAAATACAAAAGTGACGCTCACGGTAATAGCGGCAAGCGGATCGGTATTTGCTGGCTGGAGCGGCGGTGGATGCACGGGAATAGCGACCACATGTGTTGTGACAGTCAATAGTGCAATGACCGTGACGGCGACTTTTAATAAAATTTACAGTCTGATTATGGTTAAAGCCGGCACGGGAACTGGGACAGTGACAAGTAATCCCAGTGGAATAAACTGCGGCACGGATTGCAATGAAAATTACGTGCCAAATACAAAAGTGACATTGACCGCGACCCCATCAAGTATTTCCAGTTTTTCGGGCTGGTCGGGCGGATGTTCTGGAACCGCTGCGGCTTGTACGATTACGATGACGGCGAATAAAACAGTCACGGCTACTTTTATTCAAAAACCAATGCCTAATTTTGTAATTACCTCTATCACGTTAAATCCGACCACGCCGACTGCAAAATCGACTTTCTCTGCTTTAGTTACGGTAAAAAATCAGGGAACATTGGCCGGTAATGGTGGATATTTGGATGTGTGGCCTAATAAAACCACAAGTTCTGTGTGCGGAGATGATGGGGATGCGTGGACAACGGTCGGCACGCTGACCGCCGGTCAGAGCAAGACATTTACGATTGTAAATCTTCGGTCTGGGGCAGTAGGATCAAAAACTTTTCGTGCTTTTGTGGACAGTTGGTGTGAAACCCATGAATTAAATGAAAGTAATAATCAATTGACCAAGAGTTTTACCGTAAATTAATTTTTTGTAGTACTTTTTTTAGGAAGGAGAAAGTGATCGGGCTTTTAGCCTTATTATTTTCTCCTTTTTTTAGGGACTTGTAAATTTTTAGCATTGGAGAAATGAAATGACCTCGCCGATTTCTGAAACAAAACTCATTCGTTTTGATTGGGCGATCAAATCGATTTTACGAGATAAAGCCAATTTTGATATTTTGGAAGGTTTTTTATCCGCATTGCTAGAAGAAGAAATCATCATTGAACAGTTACTCGAAAGTGAAAGCAATGCCGAGGAAAATCTAAAATTTAATCGAGTTGATCTTTTGGTGCATGATAAAGAACACCGCCGCTTTATTATTGAGGTTCAAAGTCAACGCGAGGCTGATTATTTAGAAAGACTTTTGTTTGGCACGTCAAAAGTGATTGTGGAAAATCTGTCTCTTGGCGAGCCGTATTATAAAATATTAAAAGTCATTTCTATTTCAATTCTGTATTTTAATTTTGGACAAGGAGAAGATTACGTCTATTTTGGAAACACTGAATTTAGAGGCGTTAATCAAGGCGATTTGCTTACTTTTAAGCCTATTCATCGTCAACAGACAGCTCAAAAAAACAATATTTTTCCAGATTATTATTTGATTTTTGTTGATCGGTTTCAAAACCTGATTAAAAAAGATTTAGATGAATGGATATATCTTTTCAAACATTCGATTACCCGATCTGATTTTCACGCGCCTAACATTGAAAAAGCCGCCCATAAATTGGATATGTTCAGCATGTCAAAAGAAGAAAGGCGTCGCTATGAACGCTATATTGAATCGCTGGTTATCGAAAAAGATATTGTTGAAACGGCTAAACAAGAAGGTTTTAAGGAAGGGTTAGAAAAAGGGTTAGAAAAAGGCAGACAAGAAAACCGTGCTGCACAACTCAAACTTGCACGCAATTTGCTACAATGCCTCTCACCCGAGATAATCTCGCAACAAACAGGCCTGTCCATTCAAGAAATCCTAGGAGAAAACTAAGATGAAATCCTTAGTTCTGGCGTCAATAATTCTGCTGTTCACCACCCAGATAGCCTCCGTTCATGCCACCACCCCGACGTCCGCGCCGGATAAAACCAAAGTC
>CAUYTW010000196.1 GCA_963575715.1 Gammaproteobacteria bacterium
ATATTCACAAAAAACTAGGAGGATTTGCTATGAGTAAGGAAATATTCGATACTTTTAAATTTAAATGTGGTGCCGAATTAAAAAATAGAGTATTAATGGCACCCATGACTATCCAAGCTGGGTATTTTGATGGAAGTGTTACATCAGAAATGATTGATTATTATCAATTTAGAGCTGGTGATGCTTCAGCAATCATTGTTGAAAGTTGTTTTGTTGAAAATCACGGACGAGGATTTCCGGGAGCTATAGGTATTGATAATGATGACAAAATACCTGGACTCAAACGTTTAGCAGAAGCGATTCAAGCTAAGGGATCAAAAGCGATTTTGCAACTTTATCATGCCGGAAGAATGGCAAATCCTAAATTTAATGAAGGAGAGCAGCCGATATCTGCGAGCCCCATTGCAGCATTAAGACCTGATGCTGTACCACCTAGAGAAATGACACATGCTCAAATCAATCAGATGATTGATGACTTTGGAGAGGCTACACGTCGCGCTATAGAAGCGGGGTTTGATGGTGTCGAAATTCATGGAGCCAACACATACTTATTACAACAATTTTTCTCTCCACATTCTAATCGGAGACAAGATTCATGGGGAGGCAGTCGTGAAAAACGTACACGATTTCCAATCGAAGTTTTAACAAAGGTTCAACACGTCGTTGCTGAAAAAGAGGCTTCTAATTCTTGATTAATTTTGTCCTCAGTTGTATTCATAGCTAGTGCTTTAATATTTGCATCTGCAATAATATAGAAGATACCGTCTTTTTGTTCTAATGCTGCCTTAGATAATACATCTCTACTTTCAAATTCGTTAACAAAACGTTGTCCTTCCTTATTAACGAAGACAAAGTTTGAAGGTGTTACGATTAATCCAGTAAATAATGCACCTGTCTTCGGATCAGAAATCGGCATCATTTGAGAGAATCCCATACCTACGATGTCAGCGCCTGCCTGCACACCTAAACGGATACCATCACCTGTAATTGCAGGAGAATTCGTTGTCTTAATGTCATCAGGAATATTATCCCAATACGTATTATATTGTTGTAGCATTTTTGTATTCGCTCCAAAGCCACCAGTAGCCAACACTACACCATGACGTGTATGAATCTTCACTTTAGCACCATTTGCTTTACGTGCTTCAATACCAACAACTTGATTACCTTCTTTGATTAACTTTTCTGCAGTAGTTTCTGTAAAAATACGACCATGATTATGTTTAACGTAGTCTCCTAAATTTTCAATGTACTCTAAACCTTGTGCTTTCATTGGTTTATGACCACGACGCCATAAAGCACCCACAGGCATATCTACAAACGAACGATCAAAATGTACACCTTTGTCTTTCAACCAGTATACAGACTCCAAAACGTTATCTGTGAGTGTTTTAACTAAATCATAATCACCTGATATTTCGACATTATTACGATCTTTACGTTTACCACCTAAATATGTTTGAATACGATGTAATTCGACAGAATCAAAAAGATATTCATCTTCATTACTGCTATTTTCAAGATAGTCTTTAATTTGACGTTTTAAAGTATTGAAATCTTCAATGTAAGCTTCATCTATATCATTTTCATCATGATTTAATAACTGTATGAGTGTCTCTTTTTCACCAGCAAGTGCCGGGAATGCATTTTGCCATTTAGGCTCAGCAGCGTTGACTTGACCACCTGTACGGATAGTATTGCCACCTATAGCCACAAATTTCTCAAGCATGATGACTTCTTTTCCTTCATCTAATACCGTAGCAGCTGCACTGAGTCCGGCACCTCCTGTACCGATTACAACGACGTCAGTCGTCTCTTCAACGACCTCATCAGACCACTGAACAACTGGTTTAGGACGCGCCCGTAAAATATCTGGGTCTTCTCCTGCTTGTTCAATTGCATCTGCAATACCTTG
>CAUYTW010000197.1 GCA_963575715.1 Gammaproteobacteria bacterium
GATGGTTCATTGTTGTATTTTAACGCAATTGTTTGTCAACTGCGTAACTCCTAACATTTATTCGTTTTGCTTTTACATCATTTAGAGCTGCTTTCATGAGCGGAATTGCCTTGGCTATTTGATGAATTGGATAGGTATTGAAGTTATCACAATTATCAGCACGAATAATATCTTGGTACAACACTCCACCTGTATCTATGCCTTGATCAACAAGGTGAACTGTGACTCCACAATTATCAGGGTCTCCATTTGCCAACGCCCAGTAGCCACCATGCACGCCACGATACTTTGGCGTAATTCCCATGTGGGTATTGATGAATGGAGCATTAACAGAGGAAAGAACGCTTTTTGATATGATTCTTGTACCATTAACAACAACAGCATCAGGGTTAATTTTCTTTAGTAAACTGATTGCTTCTTCGCTATTAATGCTGTCAACTTTTTTTATAATATCGTTTGGGAAATTTTCATCATTAAGTCCATAATCAGAAATGAGTCGTTTAATTCTGGTTTTGGATGTTCGTGCAAGTAATTTGTTAATTATCAAAAATAATAATTGCCCAGTTGTTTTCAGAACCCCTATCTTTTTTATTCTTCGTTGAATCATCAGTTTTCCTGATGGCTTATTTTCAAGAATTACGCATTCAACATCCTCATAAGAGGCTAAGCCGTTATACATTATTCTTGAAGATTGTCCATTTCCACATAGCATTACGATTCGGATTTTTTTATTCTCCATTTCCTGCTCCAGATAATAGACAAAGCTCGCGCATATTCAAAGATGCCATCCCTTGATTCTTCTTTAGAAAATTATAGTGCTCTACTATTGTTGCAAGAAAGTCGATATTTTCATTAGTATTTATTCCAAAATTGTGTGGATGCCACCAAAGATGGAATATTCGATTGTTAATTGCCGCATCATCCATTGCATTTTTAATTCTTCTTAATCGCAGACTGTCTAGAAAGGCTAATTTAGCTGAATATGGACGAAGAAAACGACTTGCGGGAAAATTGAAAGGCTTCTCCTGAATACAATCTTTTAGGTCATACGTGTTATGACCAGAAAGGTTGAGATATGCGTCAACTAAGCGGAATGCCCTCTGGATCTTATTTTGGCCTATATCATCAGAGGGTTTGTATATCCAGCTTGATTCATTTCCTCTATAGCACTGCACACCCAACTTGACGAGCGCAGAGAGATATTCTGCATTCCATTGATTCCTTGGAAAAACAAGACTTTTTATAGAAATTCCCTTTCCTTTTGCTATCTGAATGGCTGAAAAAATATCATCTTCAAATTGGGCAAGAGATTGCCCTTCTTCGAGACAATAATAATGAGAAAATGTATGTGTACCTATTTCTTGTCCATTGTATTCCATAATTATTTTAATAAGTTCTGGTGCAAAGTGATATACGGGATCAAGGTCAAATGTTTCGTTAATATATTTGTACGGTGATAGTTCTTCTCTATTATATTTTGGCAATAATTTAGGGATGTTTTTATTAAGATCATCAATGTCTTTGAAGAATAGGAATCCTACTGTTGCCCATGTTGCATGAATATCGTTATCACTGAATATCCGCAACATCTCAGGTATAGCTTTTCTTACCCCCTGAAGATTATATTTGTATTGCTCAATGCTTCTTTTATCTCTCACTCCCCAATACAACTCGAAATCAAGAGACACTGTGAAAATGCCTCTGTTCTCTTGTTCTGTTCTGTTCTGTTCTGTTCTGTTCTATTCTGTTCTGTTCTGTTCTGTTCTGTTCTGTTCTGTTCTGTTAGTCATAATTGATTCTTTTCATTTTTGTCAAGTGCATTCTGGTGAGTTTTTTTGAGTGCAACATAGAGTTAACCTTCGTCATCCGATTCAAATTCGAGCAGGCCTTATCCGCTCGAATTTGAACGGAT
>CAUYTW010000198.1 GCA_963575715.1 Gammaproteobacteria bacterium
CACCCGAATCTCTCATGGTTGGTTTTTGTTCTTTATATTCTGGAATTTTTAATGGCAGTTGACACAAATTGGAATTGCCGTTCATTGACACAGATGTCTTTCGTGACGATTCTCTTTCTGGTTCAGTATTTTTAAATTCTTTATTATCTTCTGAGTTATCTGATTCTTCTTCTATATCTTCAGATTCCTCAATGTTATCTGTTTCCTCGCTTGATTCTTCTTTAGATTCATTTGTACTTATTTCATCTTCGTGTTTCTCATCGGATTCAGTATTTTGAGAAATAATAGGATTTTCTTCTTTTTTATTTTTAGAAGCATCTGATTTTTCTCTAACCGCATCTCTAACATGCGACTGAGGATATTGTATTTGCTTATCTTTTTTCTTATTTTCTTTAAAAAGAGTATTGCTTAATTTCTTATACCAAGGCACTTTACCAAAAGATTTTTCATCTAATTCTCTGGAAACTTTGCCATCATAACTTTCATCAAAGTCTTTTAGAAACTTTTCTTTTTCCTCGTCAAAGTTCTTATCTTTACCTTCGAAATCATATCTTTGTAATTCAATTTCTTCTAACAATAATGATTTGAGTGTTGTATTATCAGGGAGTTTAGCATTAATGTTGATAGATTCATTAGGTTTTGTATCAAATCTAATTGCTTTTGTTTCGCTATCTAATATAATCAACTTTATTGAAAAGTTAATGTCTTTGTTTTCTTCATCCTTAATCGCTTTTGCAGTAGATAAAATACCTTTGACAAAATCATTAATCTTTTCCAAAGAGTATTCTTTTTGATATTTAATCTTTAACATGTCTAGTTGCTTGTCATTTGTGATGTTTAGTATCTTTCCTATAAGCAAAAAATCACCTCATTTTATTTACTATTTAATACTTTTTATGGTATTTTAAAGACGTTGATTATTTCACATATTGCCCCTGCACGCGTGCAGGGACTTTTTTTATGCAAAAAGTTTTTGTTTGTTAGAATTTCGCATTATGTGAAACCCAATTAACAATTGCATCTGCGCCCATAACGATGGCAACACCAATTAAGGTACTTAACCACCAAACTTTAGCTGTGTGCTTACCTTGTTCTCCTCCGAAGATGTAATAAAGACCACCAATCGCAACCCCTATAAATCCACCGGGAACTGCAATTGTTTTAAGTCCACGCAAGATTTTTCTGAACATACGACTCAAGTTCGTCCAAATATCATGCATTTGTAAATAATGCGTCATGAAATCTAGTAAACCGTCAAGATGCAAATAATTGAACAAAACGACGTGCATTAGTTCCATTAAATTCCACCTCCTTTCACGTCAGAATCATTCTCTTTGTCCTGTTGTAAATCTTGAGTATCTTTAATGTCTTTTGCTTTTTTACTTTCTTTCATTTTCTCTTTTAAAAGTTCAATGTATGCGTCATTCATAACTTCAAGTTCCCATTCTGTATAGTAAGGTTTCGCTTTATCTAAGATGGCAAGTCTTTTCTCTTGAATTACTTGTTCGCTCCATTCCTTAAAATTCATTCCCCTATTTTCAATATCTCTCTTAATCTCATTTTTCTTAAACAATGGTTGCATTGACCTCATCCTTTATATTTAAAATTAAAAAAGCACATCATAGATGACCTTTAATGATTATCAAAATCAAAAAAAGTCGTATAACATATTGCATATATACAAGAATTTCACACATTTGTTTACTAAATAAAAAGAAAGTTACGCTAACACAAAGCGTAACCTTTCAGATTTCTCAAATATTGACAAATAAGTATTGTCTATATCATTATATATATTTGAGAAGGTGAAAGGTGCTATTTGCAACGTTGGTTAGCACTAATGCGTACAGCTTACACACGACTGCTGTATCGCACACCTTCTTTTCTATTTTATGGTTGAAGCTTAATTACA
>CAUYTW010000199.1 GCA_963575715.1 Gammaproteobacteria bacterium
ACGATGTTCCGTTGAAGAACTTTTTATTTCCATTTTATAGTTCTTTAGCTATATTACTGGGATTGCCTGCCCCATGGCATTGGCGTCCTTCTCTCCATTCCCTCCATGCCGTTTCCGATCCCAATTTTCAGGTAAGTGTTACTTGGTCTGTGTCAGGAGGGACCAAACTCAAAGGAAATCCTCAACGCACTGGCGGAATTATGGCGTGGCAGGGCCAACACTATCGGCTACCCGCCACGGTCTGGCGTCTGCTGGAGGCACTGGATACCTTCGCGGTACGACCTGCAATCGAGCGCACGCAGGGCCAAACCGAGATCCAATGGGGAGATCTTCGTACTCTCGCAATTCATGCCCGAGCCGAATTGGATCAATACCTCGCACGAACCATTGTGCTCAACCCGGCGCAACTGGAGTTGCGTCTGCGCAAGGCGAGTGCGGGGGGCATGGAGGTCATTGAGGTAGTGCCCGGCATTCCAGGGATTCCTGAAGATCTCTGGCTCAAGCAGTTCGATGCCTATCGCCAAGTGCGGGACAGCTACGATGTTTTCACCGAGGGCGGAGAACGCATCCGTGTCCATATCAAACCCGAGACCAAGGAGATTCTCGCCGAAATTCGTGCCTTTCCTGGACGGCGTATCACCGGCAAGCGCGCCCAACAGTTCCTGCGTAATCCTTATGCCCTGCTGGGCGAGGGGATGGCGCGAGTCATTCCACCGGAAACCTTCGAGCGAGCACGGCGTCAGGCGCGGATTCACTTTTACGACTTTGATATATCCGTGGAGTGGAACGAGCATCATCGCATTGATGCCGTGCTTATTTTATTGCAACCCAGGGATGAGGCCGCACCACCTTTGCCCGCCCTGCGTTTGTGCCATGCCCAGATGCTTGGTGAGTTCCTGGAAACTCTCCGGCAAGGCATGACGGCAGGCGAGAACCGTTTTGTCTGGGGCCACCAGGAAATCGAGATTCGGGGTGACACCGCAGAGCGTATTGCCGCCCTTGAATCCTTACTCGCTGCGCCATGGGGAGCGCTGCCGTTGGCCGCTTTTGCCCAAGTTTTCGATCTCGGTCGCTATGCCGAACGGGTGGTGGGTATCGGCGAGCACACACCGGTTTATACCCCCTATGTGGCCCGTAAGGATCAGGATCTGGAAGCCTGGATTCCTGAAAGCATGGAGCTAGACTCTAGTAGCTTATAATATGAATAATAGTGTTCAATTATGGATATGAAAAACACTACCGACCCAAGAAAACCCACTAAAGAGAGAAGAATAAAAAAGATAAATAAAGATATCCTCTTTGTTTTTTAAGCATGCTTATTTATAATTCGTGCGTGGATAGTATCCATAGCGCGAAAGTTTCGCGTACCGTCATTACGTGACGTACATTGGTTCGCAAATTAGCTCGCCCAAGGATGATCAACGAGTTAAATTTCACGGCAAGGCCGGGGGCTATGTAAATAAGTAATGATGTTGCTAGCGCAGGCTAGCCTCCGGTTGAGACTGCCCAACCAGGACTCCAGTTGCAGTGATAACACTATCAACGGAGTGCGAATTATCCTTAATTTGAGTACATAAACACTTATGTGCACATTTTAGGAAGCAGATCATCGCCACGTTTACCCCACCTGGATCGGAGCAAGCCGTCAATTTCGCGGTGACGCCCCAGCGGTTCGAGAGTCTGAAATCGGCCATCGAAACCGCGCAGGGTCAAGGTCAGGAATCCATTCATCCCGAAGGCTGGCCCGCGCCGCTCTCTCTAATGGAGGCGGAGCGATTGGGTGCGGTATTCGAACCGGTCTTCCATGACCCGGCCAATTTCATGCGGGATGCCACGCCGGTAGAAGTCGCGTCGGAGACGGCCATTGAAGCCGTCGAGGAAGCGGTGTCACACTCGGAAGAGCAGCCACCGGCACGGCTGCTGTCCACTCTACTCATTCAGCAGAATATCGTGCTTCCGGAGTACGTCGAAAAACGCCAACGCCAGCTTCGCGATTTCGACCGCGACCACCCGCCTGCTCCACGATTACCCATTGCCTTTCGTTCGGATCAGTTCCAGCTCCTTGACCACCAAAAGGTAGGCGTGGCGTGGCTGCAATTTCTATGGGGACTGACCGAATCTTCTGGGGTACGGGGCGCTCTTCTGGCTGACGACATGGGGCTGGGCAAAACGCTTCAGGTGCTATGCTTCATCGCTGGATATCTGGAACAAACGGAAAAACCAGAACCGGTGTTGGTGGTTGCGCCAGTCTCGTTGCTGGAGAATTGGCAAATTGAGATTGCTCGTTTCTTCAACGAAGGTTTACAGGGCAAGGTGCGGCGGGTTTATGGCGATCCAATTGGGACTTCAGCACCACATTGAGTCAGTGTTCAAGATACGACCTGCGATTGTGAATGGTTCCACGAAGACTACGACCACCAAGCGAGGCGGCCACTCACGCCAGTCAATTATTGATGACTTCCAGACCGTCCATGGATTCAATGTCATCATCCTTGGCACTACCGCCATCGGTTTTGGTGTCAATATTGTTGGCGCCAATCATGTTATCCACTACACCCGCGCTTGGAATCCCGCTAAGGAAGACCAAGCTACCGATCGGGCTTATCGTATCGGTCAGACACGACCGGTGCGCGTCTATTATCCTACGGTCACCTCGCCCAATTTCGTGACCTTCGAGGCCAAGCTCGACTTTTTACTCGATTCCAAACGTAACCTTTCGGAAGATATTCTTAACGGTATTCCCGGGTTGACTATGGATGATTGGGAGGATTTGCAAACCGCAGAAGGAAATCCAGCGTACTCTCCCATTCGGGTATTACCTGAACATCTGAAACGTATAGATGGACGGGCTTTTGAGCGTCTATGTCTGAGATTATGGCAACAACAAGGTTATACCGATGTGTATTCCACACCAGGCAGTGGTGACGGGGGTGTCGATGTGGTAGCCATTGACCGCGATACTGGACGTGGATGTCTCATCCAATGTAAAACCTCAACCGACCATCGTCCTATGGGATGGGACGCTGTTAAAGATGTAGTTACTGGCGCCGCTGCTTATGAATACCGCCATCCGCAGGTCAGCTTTCAAAAAATTGCCGTAACCAATCAACATTTCGGACCAACCGCTCACCAACAAGCACAAATCAATGCGGTAGAATTGTTAGAGCAAAATGATCTCTTTCAGCTATTGGAGCGATACGAAATAATATTGTAGGAGTTACGCAGTTGAAAAATAGGTTCAAAATTTTCAGTCAGTTACATCAGATACCTATTTGATGACTTTCGATGGAAATCAAACGATTAAAATTTAACTACGTAACTCCTAGTTTTTACTTTTATTTTAGTTAGGAGTTACGCAGTTGAATTTGTAACTCTATACAGGATTGAGTTTTTTTCTGTCATTCTGCGCGGAGGTCGCGTTAGCGACCGGAGTCGCAGAATCTATGTAGATGGATTCTGCGACTCCGCTTCGCTTCGCGCAG
Organism: Gammaproteobacteria bacterium; assembly: GCA_963575715.1. Classification (NCBI taxonomy): domain Bacteria; kingdom Pseudomonadati; phylum Pseudomonadota; class Gammaproteobacteria; species Gammaproteobacteria bacterium. The sequence goes on from CAUYTW010000199.1 coordinate 3,483, forward strand.
AATGACTTCCTATTTTTCAACTGCGTAACTCCTATTAGTGTTAACACGCCCTAGTTTTTAGGGGTGGCAGCAACGGATGTGGATCGATGAACTGAAATCATCAGTGGTCCAAGATCATGACAATTTTCCCACCGTGTGGTATGCCTGACCGCGACGCCAGGCATGGAAATAGGGGTTGCGAGTCCCGGCATGGGTACCTGGTAATAGCGGGAAGGATTGGCGGGATCACGCTGAAGGTAGGTGGAGATCCCCTCTTCATCAAACATTAACCGCACTTGCTCGGGCTTGGCAGGGTCAAGGGTCATCTTTGTGGTGAAAGCCACCTCGTTGTCCCGAACGGTCACTTGAGCACCTCCATTGAAACTAATCCCTTCGACCTTGAAAGGAAGATGGCTCAGGGAAACTTTAGATTCCGCATCTATCGGTCGAAATCGCAGGCAGGCATATTCTTTAATCGGATAGGCGAAACTCCACCAGGTAATGTGAGCCACCTTGCCTTCCGCCCAGAGCCGTCCATCTCCAGGATCGCGACGAATCATTCCTTCACCCTCCTGACGCCATACCCCGGTGCTGGTGTCATAGTGCCATAAAGGAATTGGGTCTCTATCTGCGAAACGTCCTAACAACCGCCCGGGAATTGCCAGGCGGAGGGTCGCAGGGTTGGCGAAGCGATGATAACGGGTACCCGAGGCTCCAACCAGTTTAACTTCTGCCGACACGACGATTTCCAGCGCCACTAATGCTTGCTGATCGGTATCGGTTACTCCAAGAAAATCATTTCCCGGGAACGCGTGACGATCTTCGCCGGTTAAATCGAGGGTGGTGAGTTGCGCGGTTACTGGTTCGCTGACCAGCAGACCGGAGGTGCTCACGAGGCTTGCTGGAGGTATGCTCACCCGTCCACGATAAGGTTCCTCGACAATCAACGCCTGCTTGTAGGGTGTGAAGGCCATCGTGCGCGCTGCCACTGATTTCACCACCATGGTGGTACTGTATTCATTACCCGGACCAAGGGCCACCTTTACTTGATTTTCCGTGTAACCTCCTGGAATCGTCGAGGCCAATAACATTTGACCGGAACCGATATCGGCAGGGCCAAAGGCGACAAAAAAGCGTCCATCAGGTCCAGTTTTGGCGGTTGTTCCCACGGTACCGACGCTGACCATCGCATCTGCCACTTTTCGGCATAGGGTATCGCTGACAATGCCTGTGAGGATGCCATGGGTGGCTACCGGCCGCTGTTCGGCAAGTCGCCAACGCAGAGTTTCGTCAAGGGGATTTTTTGCCAGGGCAATAGGCAATACGCAGAGAATCAAGGTGACAACGAACATCTGGGCTAAATGTCCGCCATCCCGCGAGAAGGATGAACGAGCGCCCATTGGCTATTGCAGTGAACAGTAACCTAATGCAATAAGTCCAATCAATTTATGCTCCGCACTAATATTAAATCTTTCCATAAGTTTTCGTTCGCGGATCTGGCCAATCCAGCAGCTGCCAATTCCGAGGGCGTGGGCCATCAGCATGATATTTTGGCCGGCCAAAGTTGCGTCTTGCACGGAATACAAACGGCCCCGCCGGTATTTTTTCCGTGCGGAAAAAATATTGGCGCACATCAGGATAATACAAGGTACATTACGAAAAAGTTGGCGATGTTCTCTAACTTTTTTAGAAAAAATATATTTGATGATAAAATTCAAATCGTCCTGGTTGGTGATTGGCAGCAATTTTCTGGATTTTATTCCACCCGCCGAAGGAGCAGCGTCTCCGGCACGTAGGATTATTTCAATATCTTCTGTGCGCAACACTCTTGGTTCAAAGTTACGAACGGATCTACGGGTAAGAATATTCTCCAAGACAATATCTGCAATCTGATTATTCATCATTCAAATTCGGCGCGGAAACCCCTTGGCTTCAGCCATGGGGAGGAAGCGCCGTTCTCCTGTTTTTTTTGAAGTTGAAATTGCCGGTCTTTCCCGGCTGTCAACCCTTACGCAGCTCTAGTGACGCACACTTTGCGGTGTGGCTCCCCTCGCCAATGTTGCAACGCAGTTGAGGAAACATTCGTAGGTGAGTCTTGTACTTCTTTGCAACGTAACCACGATGTTTTGTGGCTCAGGCTGGTAAACCAGGCTTTATCTATAAAGTCCCCGGCTTTAGCAGTGGGTGATTTACACTGCTGCTTGCGCCATGGCAACGGCACGAAACATAGCTCTACCCTTGTTCATGGTTTCATCCCATTCTCGTGCGGGCAATGAATCATGAACAATTCCTGCTCCAACCTGAATATGAAGAGTCTCTTCCTTGATGACCGCAGTACGGATGGCAATCGCGGTATCGAGATTGCCGGACCAACCAATGTAACCCACTGCGCCGGCATAAATGCCGCGCTTGACCGGCTCCAGTTCGTCGATAATCTCCATGGCGCGTACTTTCGGCGCGCCGCTCACGGTCCCAGCCGGGAAGGTCGCACGCAAGGTATCCATGGTCGTCAGATCGTCACGTAACTGGCCCGTAACATTAGAAACAATGTGCATGACGTGAGAATAACGCTCGATTATCATCTTTTCGGTGAGATGAACACTGCCAATTTTCGCTACTCGTCCAACATCGTTACGTCCAAGGTCAATAAGCATGAGGTGTTCGGCACATTCTTTGGGATCAGCGAGCAGTTCTTGCTCAAGTGCTTGATCTTCTTCCTCGGTAACGCCCCGTGGGCGGGTTCCGGCAATGGGTCGCACGGTGATGATTTGGTCTTGCAAGCGCGAAAGAATCTCCGGCGAAGAACCCACGATGTGGAACTCACCGAAGTCAAAAAAATATAAATAAGGTGAAGGATTGACGCGACGCAGTGCCCGGTAGAGGTCCAGCGGCGGATTGCGAAAAGGAATGGATAGGCGTTGCGAGAGCACCACCTGCATGATATCTCCATCAATGATGTAACGCTTGCTCCGCGAGACCGCATCCTCGAATCCTGCGCGGGTGAATCCCGAAAAAAAATCTTTTTCGCGCACGGGGTTAACATCGTGGATACACCGCTTCTGACGCGGGAGAGGTTCGCACAGCAACGCTTCCAGTTCGTCTAATCGTTGCAGTGCGGCGGCGCGGGCTTGCAAAGTTTGTTCGTTGTCGGACGCCAGGATCGGCACATGAACGATGAGATAAAGTTTTCCCTTGATATTGTCAAAAACCACCACCTCGTCGGAGAGCATGAGGAGAATATCCGGGGTGCCGATTGGGTCAGGTTTGCAACGACCTACGGGCACCGCATCCAGACGCGGCTCAATGTAGCGCACCGTATCGTAGCCAAAATAACCTACCAAACCGCCGCTGAAACTGGGTAAGCCAGGAACACTTAGAACCCGGTATCGACGCTGAAACGCGGTAATCCAGGCGAGGGGATCGGCCACCTTAGCGCATTCGATCACCATGCCATCACGTTCAAGATGTACTTCATGACCAGTTACCCGGATGACGACGCGGCACGGCAAGCCAATAATGGAATGGCGTCCCCATTTTTCGCCTCCTTGTACTGATTCTAATAGATAGGAATAGCGACCACGCGCGAGTTTCAAATAGACGGAAAGTGGCGTTTCAAGATCGGCTAAAACTTCGCGTGAAACGGGGATGTGGGTATAACCTTGGTGGGCCGCAGCCTGGAAATCAAAATTCATAGATCCTCAGCGTGGATAACCCTCGATCCCGAAGGATCGAGGGGGAGCTATTCTGCTGATCATTCCTGAACAGTTGGAGTTTCGCCGTGACTGATTTTACCTCGGTCCATCCTCGGCTCATCAGTCCAGAGAATTCGCGATTCACAGCGGTCCTCGGTCATCGACTAGCTTGTGCTAAATCGAGCCTCGGTGGCTTGTACCGCTCCACGCGCATAACGTCCGGGCCTACCGCCCGTAGCAACTTTACGTTGACAACCGCCCGGCGGGTTTTACGTGATCTTCCGGGTCTTCTTAACACAACCCCTACCCTAGCCATGACCTCAGACTATCGCGAATTCAACGGCGAAACCACCGATCACACTGCCGTGGCGCCCTCTGCTCCGTTTCACTACGCAACCGGGCTGCGGGGTCGTCCTCCCTCCTTGGAGTCCTTCAACGACTTGGCGATCCAATGTGGTCGCACTGAATAATATGTGAAACTTGCGCGTCATGGATAACCTATTAATTAGATAATGATGATAACAGTCATACACAATGTCAAATCCAAAGCAGGTCGTATATATATCCTAATATAATATATATTTAATATATTGTATCTATTACCAATTATCTAATAATACCTTACATCGTTATTGTTGCAACGCAGCTTCTTAGCTGTGGTGCGATTAATCCATGAGTAATTGCGTTAATTCTTCCAAGGAATCCACTACCGCATCAGGACCGCTCATACGAATATCAATACCATGGTTATAACCATAGCTGACACATGCAATAAAAAAATGCGCAGCGCGCGCAGCCAAAATGTCGTTTATCGAATCCCCCACCATCAAACAACGCTCGGCGGGTATCCGAAAATGGCGCGCAGCATGGAGCAGCGGCATTGGATCGGGTTTTTGTTGTGGCAAGGTATCACCCGCAATCACCAAACGAAAATAATCGCTCAATCCAAAATTATTTAATAATGGAATAGTAAATCGCGCGGATTTATTGGTGACACAGGCCATAGGAAAACCTAAAGCCACCAACTTATCGAGGCCCTCGCGCACGCCTGCGTAGATACGGCTTCGAGTACTGGTATTGGCTGCATACAATTCCATGAAACCCGACCATGCCTTTGCATACAAATCAGGGTCTGCGACTCCGTTGATTTCATTAGTCAGCGCTCGGTGCAGCAATCGTTCCACGCCATTGCCTACCCATAATCGTACCCTTGCTTCGCCGCGTTTTGGCAGACCCAGGCGTGGGAGCAGGCTATCCACGCAGTAGGCTAGATCCGGCGCGCTGTCCACCATGGTTCCATCCAGGTCCACTAAAATCATCGCTGGACGTGGAAGTCGCTCTCCTGGAGCTGCGTCCCTAAAATTTCCGGCAAAAATCGTTATGGCCACGATAGTACCTAAATTTAGTCAAATTATTATCGGGGATTATTATTGCCTTTTAGGGCGTGTTCACAGAAAAGGGGGTTGAAAAATAGCAAGTCATTCTGCGCGAAGCGAAGCGGAGTCGCAGAATCCATTGTTAGTTTCAAAACGCAATAACTTCAATTTTTTAGGAGTAGAAATTTCGCAGTTGAAAATTGAAAAATTCAGTCATTCTGCGCGCAGACGCAGAACGCAGAATCTTTATGTAGATGGATTCTGTGACTCCGGTCGCTAACGCGACCTCCGCGCAGAATGACAGAAAAGAAATAACTCAATCCTTTTAGGAGTTACACGTTCAACTGTGTAACTCCTAAGAATGTTGAAATACAACGCTAATTCACCGTGTAGTTGAAAGTGGACTGATTATTCCCTTCGTTGGACTCCAGGGTTTCACACCAACTATCGGCAAAGGCCCGCAGGGTTTTTGATCCCGCTGCGCCCGCCGGCAGGTAGATGGTGACACTCTTGGTAGCACCCGCCGCCAGGAAGCCAATATCGAAGTATTTATCGCCAAGGGTGCCGCCACACTGCTCGACGGTGGGCTGATCGGCCCAGATATCCAGAAAACCAGCCGCTGAACCCATGGTTCCTTGATTCCTGACAGTCACCGTTGCCTTAAATAAACGGTTATGGGTGACGCTTGGCGTCAACAAGGAAATATTGGTGATCACGAAATCAGGCTGGTCGGTCACCCGATAGTTCGTGTTGAACTGGTTATTGCCTTCGCTGGTTTCCTTCATGGTGCAAGCACTGTCCACAAAGGCACGGAGATGTTTGATGCCGCGCCCTCCGGCCAGTAATCCGGTAATAGTCACGGTTTTGCTCGTGCCGGCGGCCATGCTACCCACCTCAACCGATTGATCACCGTTGACGTTGCAGGCGACAACACCCGACCTGTTAGCCCACGCCGTCAGTCGTCCCGCGTTGCCGTCAACGGTTCCTTGATTTTTAACCGTGATATCGGCGCTAAAGGTGCTGTTTGGCGTCGGTATGGCAGGATTCAGGGCAATGCTAGTGATCACGAAATCCGGTGCCTTGAAGGTGGTCGTGATCGTTTTGTTGGCGTTCATGGTCACATCGCACGTCGGGGACGTGCCCGAGCATCCACCACCCGACCAGCCGGTGAAAACAACACCCGTTACCGGCGTTGCGGTCAATTTGACCTGCGTGCCCACGGTGAAGGTCGCCACGCAGGTTCCCGCGCAATTGTCGATGCCTGCCGGCGTGGAGCTGACCGTCGTCCCGCCTCCGGTAATCACCCGCAGGACATAAGCGGTTGGATTAAACGTCGCAGTGACGTTCTTGGCTGCATCCATCACCACGGAGCAAGTTGTCGCGCTGCCCACGCAAGCGCCCGACCAGGCAATGAAACTGGAGCCACTGGCTGGCGTCGCGGTCAAAATCACAGTAGTCCCGCTTGGAAAATCTGCCGAGCAGCTTGTACCACAATCAATCACGCCGGAATTGCTGGTTATTTTTCCGCTGCCTGTACCCGCCTTGGAAACGTTTAAGCGAAATGGATCGGCGGTGCCATATTCCACCGCACCAATATCCACATTGGTGCTCACAATGCGGGGAAATCCTGTGCCCCGCTGATCGGTAGTGATTTCAGCGGGAATCAGGCTGTTGTCGCCCGCGTTAATTGCCGGACTGCCCAATACTAAAGCATGAGTCATTGTTGGGCCACCATTGTTCACCAATTCTCCAATTGCACTACCAATTGATCCTGCCAAAATAATATCCGTGGTCGCCAGCGTGAGGTGACTATCACTGATGCCCGACAATCCATTTTCTCCAAACAGATTACTGCCTTGAGAAGTAACCGTTACGTCGCTATCAAGTTCTTTGATCCAAGCTGCGATATTTCCTGCCACAATGCTGTTTCCCACAGTCACGCTGCCGCCGTTGGCATAAACTCCACCCCCGCCCTGAGTTGCAGCATTCGCCGTGATTGTGTCGTTTAGTAAGGTCAGATTTCCATTTTCAGTATTATAGATTCCACCACCGTATCCAAACGCTATATTGGAGGATACCGTGCTGTTGCGGAGGGTCAGCGTGCCGTAATTAGAGATGCCACCACCATGACTACTAGCAGCGCGATTTTCATATACAAGGCTGTTGCTCAATGTCATGGTGCCGGAATTATAAATACCGCCGCTACCATTCCAAGCAGAAGCACCGGATACATTTCCTGATACTGTCAGGTAAATACCCGTGAATAATCCGGTATTGTATATTCCCCCTCCAAAGCCATAACCATACGTCGTCTGATTCCCAGATACTGTTAGATACGTGGCAGTCAAAGATCCAGAGTTAAAAAGTCCCCCGCCACCATAACCATCGCAGTCTCTATTTACATAATTGCTAGATAGCGTGACATGATTCAGTGTCAAGAAGGCATCGTTATAAATACCTGCGCCGTGGCCACAACGTTCAGCACCTCCTGTAATTGTTAATCCTGAAATAGTCGCCGCTGGGCTGGAAGTGTAGAAAACACGTTGCCATTGAAGCCCACCACCACTCACGGTTAAAACATTTTCACCTGGTCCGTTGATGGTCATTCGTCCGGAGACGCCAAGTTGGCCACTGGTAAGTGTAATCGTGCCAGTGAGGCCGGATTGAAAATTGATGGTGTTGATGTTAGGAGAGGGATTGGCATCGGCAATGGCTTGACGCAAAGAACCGGGGCCGCTGTCGTCGAGGTTAGTGACGGTAAAGGTGGTGGCGTTGACTGGTCCATGAATACCGAGCAGGACCAACAAGCAACCAGAAATAAATCCACGAGAGATGTATCGATTAAAAACAGCAGGTTTGGCCATAAAGTAGCTCTTTAATTTGTGGAATGGGAAAGCATTAGGAGTTACACAGTTGAGAGTTGAAAATTGAAAAATTCAATCATTCTGCGACTTCACTGCGCTGTGCGCAGAATGACTTCCTATTTTTCAACTGCGTAACTTTATCTTTTTACGCGAATAATGCGCAATACATCGGGAAGACTGCGTACTCTCTGGATAATGCGAGCTAAATGACGACGGTCGCGTACTGAAAGGGTAAAGTACAAGCTGGAGCTTTGCCCATCACGATCTTCCATGTTGATGTTTTCGATGTTGCAATCAAATTCGGCGATGCTGGTGGCGATGGTGGCGAGGACTCCACGACGATTAACCACTGCGACCTTGATCTCGACAGCGAAAGGTTGCGTAATCGAATCCTCCCAGGCCACGTCTATCCAGCGTTCAGGACGGTTACGATAACTAGCTACTGTCTTGCAAGTACTAGTGTGAACCACGATACCGCGTCCGGTACTGACAAATCCCATGATTGAATCACCAGGAATTGGCCGACAACACTTGCCGTAGGTAACTACCATGCCCTCGGTGCCCTTGATGACGAGAGGGACGGAAGCGAGCACGAGATTATCGATACATATCCCCTGTCCTCGCGTCATACCTTGGGTGAGACGCCGTGCCACGAGAACTGAAGGACGATTACCTAAACCAATTGCCTCCATCAAGGCATCTTCATTGTCCAGCGCGAGTTCCTTCAGCAAAGTAGTCATAGCCCCAGTTGGGATATCCGCTGGATCCATGGATAAATCAGTAACCGCCTTTTCTAACATCCGTCGTCCCAGACAAATCGCTTCGTCGTGTTTAAGGTTTTTCAGATAATGACGAATATTGGCGCGCGCCTTGGCAGTAACCACGAAATTGAGCCAGTTGGGATTTGGTTTGGCTACCGGGGAAACAATGATCTCCACTTGCTGACCATTCATGAGTGCCGTGCGCAAGGGCGCAAAATGATGATCTATTTTGGCTGAAACACATTGATTGCCAACATCGGTATGGACAGCGTAAGCAAAATCAACCGGCGTTGCCCCCCGAGGTAATTCCATGATATGACCGCGCGGGGTGAAGACATAGACCTCATCGGGAAAAAGGTCGATCTTCATATTTTCGATGAATTCGATGGAATTCCCAGAACTCTGCTGAATTTCCAGCAGACCCCTGAGCCATTCGCGGACTTTTTTCTCGGCACGGTTGGCCGCCACTTCACCACTTTTATACAGCCAGTGCGCAGCGATACCGACATCGGCCACCTTAGCCATATCCTCAGTGCGGATTTGTACTTCTAGATGAACTCCGTATGGTCCAACCACCGTGGTGTGGAGCGACTGGTAACCATTGGCCTTGGGCATGGCAATATAGTCCTTGAATCTGCCTGGCACCGGTTTATAAAGATTATGAATCGCCCCTAACACCCGATAACAAGTGTCCACCCGATCAACCATGACGCGAAAGGCATACAAATCGCGCACGTCGGCGAAGGAAACTTTTTTATCGCGCATCTTTTGGTAGATGCTATAAATATGCTTTTCGCGTCCCGCAACCTGACCTGGCAGATTTTCGTCAATTAGGCGTCTTCGCAAGGTAGTTTCGATTTTTTCCTTAATCTCGTGTCGGTCACGTCGTGCTTTGCGCACCTTATCCGCCAGCACCCGATAGCGGAAAGGATATAAGGCGGCGAAACCGAGATCTTCCAGTTCTAGGCGAATGTCGTTAATTCCCAGACGATGAGCGATGGGAGCGAAAATTTCCAAGGTTTCGCGCGCGATAATGCGTCGTTTTTCGGGAGGCATAGCCCCGAGGGTGCGCATGTTATGAAGACGGTCTGCCAGCTTGATAAGGATGACACGAATGTCACGCGTCATCGCCATCAGCATTTTGCGGAAATTCTCCGCTTGGGCTTCAGCTCGGGACTCAAACTTGATCAGGGTAAGTTTGCTCACTCCATCGACCAATTCCGCGACCTCGTTGCCGAATTCTCCAATTAATCGTTCTTTGGTGGTACCGGTGTCCTCGATGACATCGTGAAGCAAGGCGGCAATGATGCTGCGGTAATCAAGGCGCATTTCGACCAAAATTCGTGCTACCGCCAAGGGATGATAAATATAAGGCTCACCGGAACGGCGCCATTGACCTTCGTGGGCCTCGGCACCGAACAAATAAGCGCGGTAGATCTCTTCGATCTGGTGGGAGGCCAGGTATTCGCCGAGAAGGTCGCATAAATCACTAATGCGAAAATCAATCTGCTGATTGCTACCGTTCACGGAGAATAAATTGGAAGGTTCTAGTTCCACGTTAAGTAAAAGGTAATGGTGAGCTGGCTTTTTCTTCTCGCAGTTCTTCGTCGGATACCAACGACTCACTGCTGTGGTCGCGGGCGCTTACTTGGTTGAGAATTGACGGACCAATGTAGCCGCCAGCGATCTCACGTAGAGCAAGTACCGTGGCTTTATCCTTTTCATCAGGTACTAGAGAGGTGGCACCCAGAGTAATCTGACGTGCCCGCTTGGCGGCAACGAGAACGAGTTGAAAACGGTTGTCAACGTTTTCGAGGCAGTCGGTAACGGTAATACGAGCCATTTTAGAGAATTCTCCTAGATCGAGTTATGATGTTGTCATGAGGGTAGCACAGTACCTTGAAGCGAGCCAGGGAAGGTGAGCGACCGCCCACGTCTGGTTGCGGAGCGGAGCAGTGGACGCAAGGGCAGATTTTGGTGAAGGCATTCGCCAATTTTTTCGCCAAACGCGCACGTTATCCCAAGTACAAAAAACGGCAATCGGAACAAACGATTCGTTTTCAAATTGATTTGCGAGTTGTTGCCAGTTATTTCCAATCTGGTGAATGGCTGCGGTTGCCAGGATTAGACGCCCTTAAAATGCGCTGGTCACGGATTTCAAGCCTGCCATGTCGGCAGACATGGTGGTATTCCGAAAATAGTCACGATTTTACTAGGAATTATGCAGTTGAAAATTGAAAATGTAAGTCATTCTGCGCGCAGCGCAGCGGAGTCGTAGAATCCATTTATACTTTAAGGAGTTACGCAGTTGAATTTGTAACTCTATACAGGATTGAGTTTTTTCTGTCATTCTGCGCGGAGGTCGCGTTAGCGACCGTAGTCGCAGAATCCATTTATACTTATTTCAAGAGTGACAAGTTCAAGTGCGTAACTCCTATTTACTTTTTAAATTGATATAATTAGGAGTTACGCAGTTGAATTTTAATTGTTTGATTTCCATGGAAAGTCATCAGATAGGTATCTGATGTAACTGACTGAAAATTTTGAACCTATTTTTCAACTGCGTAACTCCTAATAATATAAAAATTATGAAAATCGAAATAAATAAAAATCATAGCATTGCTATTCATCAAAGATACTGGTTGCTGTTTTATACAGTAATTTTTTTCTTTACGATTTTCGTAGATGCGCTGGCAGTTCCGCCGCTGACACCGGAGCAAACCGAACTCCTCAAACAACTTACTCCTGAACAACAAAATGCCGCACTGCAATCTTTGCAATCGAAAAGCGGCACCGTGGTAGTGCAAAAACCCGTGACGGAAGTTACCCCTCCCGTGGTTGTCGTACCCAATCCAACCGATCTGACAAAGCCATCCAATCCAACCGATCTGACAAAGCCATCTCCCATCGAAAAACAAATAGAAGCACCACAACGCAGTCCCAATGCGGATGAGCAAAAGGCACAGGCGGCTCCTGAAGTCTTGCAACAGTTTGGCTACGATTTATTTTCGGGTACTCCGACCACGTTTGCCCCCGCTACCGATATTCCAGTGCCGCTGGATTATGTGATCGGTCCGGGAGATAGCATTGAAATTCAAATTTTTGGCAAAATTAGCGCAAGTTATACCCTTATTGTTTCCCGCGATGGTGAATTGAATTTCCCAAGCATTGGCCCAATACCCGTAGCGGGCATGAAGTTTTCAGAACTGCGTGAAAATTTAATGGACCGCGTTGCCAGTCAAATGATTGGCAATAAGGCTAATATCACCATGGGGCAGTTGCGTTCGATTCGCGTTCTCATTTTAGGCGAGGCGCAACATCCCGGCTCTTATACCATCAGCGCATTATCCACTCTGACTAATGCGCTCCTAGTGAGTGGCGGAGTCAAGCCCATTGGTTCATTGCGCAATATTCAGCTCAAACGTAATGGCCAAACCGTGGTGACCCTGGATCTTTATGACCTGCTGCTACGGGGTGACACTCGTAGTGACGCACGGCTGGCGCCAGGAGATGTGCTATTTATTCCCACCATTGGCACCACTGTGGGTGTTGCCGGAGCAGTGCATCGCCCTGCCATTTACGAATTGAAAGACGAAAGGACGATTGCCGATATACTCAAACTCGCGGGTGGTCCCTTGCCGATTGCCTATCTTCAGGGCAGTCAATTAGAGCGCATCAGCGAAAAAGGAGACCGTAGCGTCATCAATTTGAACCTGCGCACGCCAATCGCGTTGTCAACCTCACTCCAGAATGGCGATGTGGTGCGGGTGTATTCCGTTTTAGACCGATTTAATGACACGGTAACCCTCATCGGTCATGTCCACCGTCCTGGACAGGTGCAATGGCATTTGGGAATGCACCTGACCGATTTAATTCGATCCAGGCAAGATCTGCTGCCTCGGCCAGATACTAGCTATGTGGTGGTGCGTCGTGAGTTACCGGATCGACATATCGAGGTGTTAACCGTGGACCTGGGAAAAGCTCTAGCTGCCCCTAAATCCGCGCAGAATATCGAACTGACTCCTATGGACGAAGTGCGTGTCTTTGGTTTGGACGAAGATCGCGTTGCTGTGTTATCCCCGATGATTACTCAGTTACGCCAACAGACACGCACTGATCAAGCCGAGCCGGTCGTAACCATTGAAGGCCAAGTGCGCTATCCAGGTGCATATCCCTTTGTAAGGAACATGCGCCTTTCTGATTTGGTTAAGGCGGCGGTTGGCGTGCTTCCCGACAGTGATCTCGGGTTCGCAGTTGCGCGGAGGGAGATGGATACGGGGCAACGTATTGAGGCGTTTCCGATCAATTTGGGTCTTGCCCTCGCCAATGATCGCTCGTCCAATAATCTCATGTTACAACCCCGCGATGTTATTCAGGTTCTGCGCATTGGCGAGGATCGTGCTAAGGCCCTAGAACCTATCGTTGCCCGCCTCCAGCTACAGGGACGTCTGGACCAACCCGCGCATGTGGTCACGGTCACGGGACAAGTCCGTGTGCCTGGAGCTTATCCCCTAACAAAGGGGATGCGTATGAGTGATTTGGTCAAGGCGGCGGCGGGAACATTGCCGGACGTAGACTTAGGATTTGCCGTCATTCGCCGCGAAAAAGAGCGTGGCCAACGTATTACCGTCATTCAGGTTAATCTCGCCAAGGCGCTTGACAATATTTATTCCGAGCATAATTCGATACTAGCCCCGCGTGACCATGTTCACATCTTTGGTCTTAGTGAAGATCGTAAAATTTTCCTCGATCCCTTGCTGGTTGAACTGCGTCGTCAGGCATTGACCAGCGAACAGGCGGCGGTGGTAGAGATAGCGGGATCGGTGCTTAAGCCCGGCAGCTATCCCTTGACTCCAGGAATGCGGATTAGTGACTTAATTCGGGCTGGAGGAAATTTAAGCGAGGCCGCTTATACATTAAGTGCCGAAATTACCCGCGCCGAGATAGTGAACGGCATCTCACGCGAAACTGAACACATGACGCTTGATCTAGCAGCGATTCTCTCCGGCGATCTTGCTGCGGATTTAACGCTTAACTCTTATGACCGGGTCACCATCCGCCCCATCCCCAACTGGAGTGAGCAGGAAACGGTTGAAATTCGGGGAGAAGTCAATTTTCCTGGGATTTATTCGATTATTCGTGGAGAAACCTTAAGCAGCCTATTGCACCGATCCGGTGGGTTTACTGCTAATGCTTTTCCAGCAGGTGCGGTTTTCATCCGCGAGGACTTAAGATTGCGTGAACAAAAGCGTATCGACGACCTCGCTTTTCGTCTGGAAAGCAACCTTGCATCGGCCCAACTTAGTTATAGCCAAGGATTGCAAGTGCAAGGTGCAGGCAATGGAGCTGCGGCCAACACCAACGAAGCCATGTCGATTGGTAATCAACTCGTGCGGGACTTACGCGCCACCAAGGCTATTGGTCGCCTGGTGATTGATCTTCCTGCCCTATTATCTGGCCCCAAGATTGCTACGCTGGGTGACAAGCGTTTTTCAGAATTAAACGTGATTCTCAGGGGAGGTGACCGTCTATACATACCACAAGATACTCAGGATGTAAGCATCATCGGTGAGGTATATTACCCAACATCTCATATTTTCCAGGAGGGGTTGGAGCGTGATGAATATATCAATAAAAGCGGCGGGGCGACTCCGAATGCCAATAAAAAACAGATCTATATTATTCAGGCAAACGGCAGTGTCGTGTCCAATGACACCGGCATTTTCCCGAGCTGGGTACCCATTGTGGGAAATCAAGCAGTTCATTCTGGAGATACCATTGTAGTTCCACTGGATGCCGATAAAATTCAGCCGCTCACCTTCTGGGGGGAAATTACCAAGATTTTATATCAAATTGCATTATCAGCAGCGGCTATGAAGACCGTTGGGGCACTTTAATATCTTGGGTCTGATTTTATCTGGCCTGAAAAGCGATATTTATTGTATTATGCGAAGTTCTTTACATACGTTAGGCCAGCCTAACCCCTTTATATTATTTTTCAAACTGGAAAATCTGATATGTATATAAAAAGTAAGATGTTTTTTAATTCCATGATACTCGGTGCGAGCCTTGTTGGAATATCCCTTCAGGCGATTGCCGAAGCTAACCAAGAACCCGTGGATACAGTTCTTGTCGTCGTTAATGGTAATCCCATTACTCAGTCTACTTATGACCGCATCCTTGCGGGTCGCCCAGCTGGCCCCAATCGTGACCGCAAGACGGTTATCGATGAGTTGATAAAACGTGAGCTGGTTCTTCAAGATGCCATAAAGCATGGTCTTGATAAAAAGCCAGAAATAATCACCGAACTCGCTACTTTACGTGAAAATTTATTGGTAGGTGCCGATCTCAAGGCTGTGGCTGAAACTCTATCTTCGAGCGATGCTGAATTACAAAAATTTTATACCGCGCACCTTAAGGAAATGATCACCACTGAATATAAGGCGCGTCATATCTTACTCGCCACTTCCGATGAAGCGACCGCGATTATTGGTGAGCTTGATAAAGGTGCCGATTTTTCAAAACTTGCCAAGGAAAAATCTAAGGACAATGCCGCTGAGGGCGGAGATTTGGGTTGGTTTAATAGCGGCCAAATGGTGAAACCATTTTCCGAGGCCGTCGCTACTCTTCAAAAAGGAAAATATACCGATAAGCCTGTGCAAAGCGAATTTGGTTGGCATGTAATCCTTCTTGAGGACGTCCGGGAAACTCCTCCTCCTTCCTTTGACAAGGTTAAAGATCGAATTAAAATGGCCATGCAACGGACCAAACTTCAGGAATATATCCAAAATCTACGGAATGAAGCCAAGATAGAGATTAAGGATAAGGACTAATTTGACTCTTTTTTCTATTCGCCCTAAAAATGGATACCTTGAAGGACTCCAAGGATGGAGGACGACCCCGCAGCCCGGTTGCGTAGTGAAACGGAGCAGAGGGCGCCACGGCAGTGTGATCGGTGGTTTCGCCGTTGAATTCGCGATAGTCTGAGGTCATGGCTAGGGTAGGGGTTGTGTTAAGAAGACCCGGAAGATCACGTAAAACCCGCCGGGCGGTTGTCAACGTAAAGTTGCTACGGGCGGTAGGCCCGGACGTTATGCGCGTGGAGCGGTACAAGCCACCGAGGCTCGATTTAGCACAAGCTAGTCGATGACCGAGGACCGCTGTGAATCGCGAATTCTCTGGACTGATGAGCCGAGGATGGACCGAGGTAAAATCAGTCACGGCGAAACTCCAAGAGTTTTTAAGATCTGTAGGAGTTACGCAGTTGAATTTGTAACTCTATACAGGATTGAGTTTTTTTCTATCATTCTGCGACTCCGCTTCGCTTCGCGCAGAATGACTTCCTATCTTTCAACTGCGTAAATCCTAGATCTGAACATTGTGACCATTTTTAGAGTTTGTCAATCACCCTGCCCTAAAGGGCGTGGCTTGTGAAAACAAGTCCGAGATTGACCAGCCTTAGTTTGAGAAATCGAACTACGTTGTAACGAAGTAAAAGCTTGTCCTGCGCGCAGTCGCAGGAACTCACCTTGGGGCGCTTCCTCAACTCTGAGCTTCTGAAAACGGCGGATACAGACACGGAACGGGTAACTACGAAACGGTCTGCTGCAAGTCTTGCGACTGCGCGCAGGATAAAGCTGCGTTGCAACATTGGCGAGGGGGAGCGAAGCCAAAAGGCTTCCGTCACTAGGCGCGTAAGAGCTGACAGCCGGGAAAGACCGGCGTTTTTAACGAACGGTTGTAAAACCGTCTCCTTTCCTCCCCGCCCTGAAGGGCGAGGTTTCGCGGAGACACTGATGAAAAATCATATAAGTTGGATGATTGATGTTACCGAGGACAATTTTGAAGAGCAAGTGGTGGACGTTTCTCGAAAACGTCTGGTGCTGGTCGATTTTTGGGCCGATTGGTGTGGACCATGTCGTTCCCTGACTCCGTTGCTGGAGCGGGTAGTTAGCAGTTATGACGGTGCGGTCCTACTAGCCAAGGTTGAAACGGACGAGAACATGCGTCTTGTTGGACAATATCGATTGCGTGGGTTTCCTACCTGTCTTTTATTTAGAAACGGAGAGGTGGTAGGACATTTTTCTGGTATGCGCCCTGAACATTTTGTACGGGAGTTTATCGAAACCCATGGAGGACTAACGCGAAATTGAATTTTCGCAATCATGAACATAGAGATGAATTGCCTTAAGAACGTTTCATGGAATCGAAAAAAGCAGCGTTAGTTTTAGTAGCTTTAGCGCGTTCCAGCAGAAAATCCATTGCTGCAACTTCATCCATCGGATGGAGAAGTTTGCGGAGAATCCACATTTTTTGAAGTTCGTCGGTTCCTGTAAGGAGTTCTTCACGTCGGGTACCCGAACGGTTGATATTCATCGAGGGGAAAGTACGCTTTTCGGATATCTTTCGATCCAGATGAATTTCCATATTACCGGTTCCCTTAAATTCTTCATAAATTACATCATCCATGCGGGAGCCGGTATCAATTAGAGCAGTGGCGATGATGGTAAGGCTGCCTCCCTCCTCGATATTGCGTGCGGCCCCAAAAAAACGTTTAGGCCGATGCAGGGCATTGGCATCCACCCCACCAGTGAGAACCTTACCCGAAGAAGGAACAACAGTATTGTAGGCACGCGCAAGACGGGTAATGGAATCCAGTAAAATTATTACGTCGCGTTTATGTTCGACAAGACGTTTCGCCTTTTCGATGACCATTTCCGCGACCTGAACATGGCGGGTTGCAGGTTCATCAAAAGTGCTGGAGATTACTTCTCCCCGCACTGATCGTTGCATTTCCGTTACCTCCTCGGGACGTTCGTCGATAAGGAGAACGATTAGATAACTATCGGGGGAGTTGTAGGCGACACTTTGGGCGATACTTTGCAACATCATGGTCTTGCCTGCCTTAGGTGGCGAGACCAAAAGCCCGCGCTGTCCTTTACCGATGGGGGCGATGAGGTCGATGATCCGGGGAGTAATGTCTTCGGAACTGCCGTTACCTCGTTCCAGGATTAGACGCTGATTGGCAAAAAGCGGCGTAAGATTCTCAAACAGAACTTTATTTTTAGAATTCTCAGGAGATTCAAAATTGATATCGCTTACTTTGAGAAGCGCAAAATATCGTTCTCCTTCCTTGGGGGGGCGAATTTTTCCTGAGACGGTATCGCCTGTTCGGAGGTTAAAACGGCGAATTTGGCTGGGAGAGACGTAAATATCATCAGGACCGGCGAGATATGAACTATCCGCAGAACGCAGGAAACCAAAACCATCCTGTAAGATTTCCAGAACTCCATCGCCGTGAATGTCTTCTCCTCTTTGGGCGTGGACTTTTAAAATAGCGAAGATTACATCCTGTTTACGAGATCGCGCCATTCCTTCGATACCCATGCCTTGGGCAATATCAATTACTTCGGAGGCGCTTTTTTTCTTAAGCTCGGTAAGATTCATGGTAGTGAAGTCAGGTTACAGACGGCGCGCGTCACGCAAAAAAGCGGACACGACACAGCCCTGGGGAAGGACTTGGAAAGGTGTATGCTGAACGGACTGGCTTAGGGAAACAGCAAACGCCGGATTGGGTGCATAAGGCGTCTTGAGGAATTACATGGAAACCATAGCATCTCCGCCAGGCATCGTCCAGCCCCAAGAGCAACAAGATGACGAGAATTACCCTGGATAAAATTTTTTGAAAATAATTTCGGCCACTACCGTAATATCTGGAAAATAATAAACGGAAGCAGCCGAAATGTAACCTTTCACTGCAAAATGAACGGATCTCACAGATTATTATCAATAAAGGTGGCGAGTTGTGTCCTAGAAACCGCACCAACCCTGGTTGCTTCTACTTGACCATTTTTGAACAGCATGAGGGTGGGAATGCCGCGGATACCGTAACGTGGAGGGGTTTTAGGATTTTGGTCGATGTTAAGCTTGGCGACCTTGACGCGCCCCGCGTAATCAACGGCAATATTTTCTAAGACTGGTGTAATTATTTTGCATGGGCCACACCATTCAGCCCAATAATCGACTAAAACCGGCGTCAGGGACTTGAGCACTTCTTCATCAAAACTATCATCAGTAATGGTTACAATGTTGACATTCATGGGAAACTTTAATCTCCAGGGGACTGAGGATAAAAAATTGAAGTCCGCTCCTTAATGTGTAAAAACTCGTCATCCCTGACTCGCGCTTACTCATTTAGGTTTGGTTCGCGATTCATCGGACACCAGCATTACGGTTATGGCATCACAACCGTGGCTTGGGGATTATCGTCCTCAACGCGCATAACGTTCGGGCCTGACGCCCGTAGCGACTTGTTTTTCGTCGATGATGCCCGGCGGGTTTTACCTGTTCTTCCTGGTCTTCTTTACAGAACCGCATACCCTAACCTTACAGTAATGGTAGAGGGACGCCCACAAAATCGCAACGCATCGACGAGACGGACAACCAACATCTGCCGCCGACCACTCTGCTGCGCTGCGCAATGGCTTGAATCTTCGGGATTGCTTATCTTCCTGGGAAAGAAACACGCCAAATTTCATCAAGGAGACGATTTTGCAACCGTTGATAAAATGTCGGTCTTTTCCCAGCGGTCAGCCGGTAAACGGCCTAAGTGACGCATACCTTGCGGTGTGGCTCCCCTCGTTGTTACAACGTAGCGCATTGCGACTAACCGTTTCGTAGTTACCCGTATCGAGTCTACATTTACCGCTTTCGTTGCAAAGCAACTTTCCATTTTTATCGAGCTTGTATTTAAAATGTCCAATAACTATTTAACCAACAAAAATTTTTTGGATCTTGGCCTCCCTGACGAGCTGATTGGTGGACTCAACGAGCTAGGGTTTAGCAATTGCACCCCAATTCAAGCTGATGCATTACCTTTCGTTCTCGCTGGGCGGGATATTGCAGGCCAAGCCCAAACTGGTACTGGCAAAACCATCGCCTTTCTACTTGCCGTTTTCACGCGCCTGCTGCGTTACCCGCCAGTGGAAGCTCACCCTTACCCCCGCGCATTAATCATGGCACCGACGCGAGAATTAGCTATTCAAATTCATAAAGATGCAGAAGAGTTAGGGCGATATACCAATCTGCGTTTAGGGTTGGCCTACGGTGGGACTGGTTATGACAGTCAACGGACCATGCTGAAGGATGGAGTGGATATCTTGATTGGCACACCAGGACGGCTTATCGACTACTATAAACAACGGATATTCGATCTCAAGGGGATTCAAGTAATGGTACTCGATGAAGCAGACCGGATGTTCGACCTTGGCTTCATCGCCGACGTGCGTTTCATCATGCGCCGCATGCCTCCTGCCACACACCGTTTGAACATGCTGTTTTCAGCCACCCTCCCATGGAGGGTTTACGAACTCGCCTATGAGCACATGAACGATGTGCATTTAATTCAGATTACCCCTGACTGTAAAACTGTGCAACAGGTCCGTCAATGTGTCTACTACACAGCCAATGATGAAAAATTTCCGCTGTTGATGGGAATGCTGCGCAACATGGATCCACGACGCAGCATTATTTTCGTTAATACCAAGGCAGAAGCCGAGAAGCTCCGTTCCCATCTAGTAGCCAACCATATTAGGGCGGCAGTATTGTCCGGTGATGTCCCCCAGATTAAGCGTATGAAACTGCTTGACCAGTTTCAACATGGTGATCTACCGGTATTGGTAGCCACAGATGTGGCAGCCCGCGGACTGCATATCCCTGATGTGAGCCATATTTTCAATTACGATCTTCCTCAAGATCCAGAGGATTACGTCCACCGTATCGGGCGTACTGCGCGCGCGGGAGCTTCCGGGGACGCCATCAGTTTCGCTTGCGAGCGTTATTCTTTTTTTCTACCTGAGATTGAATCGTTCCTGAATTATAAAATTCCTTCAGAAGATCTCACCACCGATCTTCTCGTCACTACCGTAGCACTACCAAAGGAAACATCGTACACCCCATCCTCATTTATCAGGAAGTCGAGCAAAGGCCGTGGCCGTTCTTCAGGTTCACCAGATGCCCGCGAGAAGCACCCAGCTTTAGCCGTGGGGAGGAAAGCGGGCGGTTTTCAGAATTAGGTGCCGGTCTTTTCCGGCTGTCAGCCTGTAAGGGCAGCTCGGCTTGCGCCGGTTATGTTTGCCTCGCCAATGTTTTCAGCAGCTCTGTGTTGGCTAACCGCACTTACTTAATCCCCTTAAAGATGTTTAACGATTAGCGACAGAGCTGCGGACTGGCACGCATCCGTAGGTGTCATGACTCCAAAAACGTAGTCCGATACTTTCGACTTAGGCTGGTCAAGTCCGAACTTGTGAATTTGACTTCACAAGCCCCCGTTTTTAGCCGTGGGGTTCTTGACCTAGTTCGCATCGTAGAAAGATATAGGCTAAAGTAAGCTATTGTTTAATGTCCCTGGAGAAAAACTATGCGTTATTTAATGCTTCCCTTTTTAATACTCGTTTTGGCTTTTGGTTTTTGGCCTTACTATCATCTCTATCGTTTGGATCGTGCTTTGGTTCAAAACGACCGCGATACATTGACGGTGCTGGTAGACCTCGACGCTGTGCGCGCCGAACGCAGAAGTCGTCCTCCCCAAGTAAGTCAAACGCGTAATCCTGTAACCCAAGCCTTGCGGCAAGTAACTAATGTGCTAACCGGCAGTGGCGAAGAAAATAATATCACTCTTGATTGGGTCCGCGAAGTTTTGCGTCCCATACCCGCGCGCCCCGATGAAAGTTATCCATCAATTCTGCATTACACAACCTGCGCCTTCTTTGAAAATTTTCAACAATTTGTAGCGCGCATTCGCAACCTAGGGGAAAACCCCATCCATGTACGTTGGACATTCCACGACTGGATGTGGCAGGTAACTGCCATTTATGATTATTAGCGATTTTATAAACAATCAATCCCTCTCTCCCCGTAGGATCGAGGGATGATTGAGCGATACATCCCATAAATGACCATATATCTAGCATCTGTTAATTGCCATGCTCGTAAAAGTAACATTACGCGCACGAGTTCTAACCAGATGTGTTTCTGATTATGGGGAAGGGGTAACGACCGGAGCTACGGATAATGGTGCCGGAGAAGAAGGAACTACCGGAGCCACAACCTTTGGTGACTTTAGTGGGGCTTCCGTCGTTGTTGTTGATTTCGCTGCCTCGGGAGGTTCTGGTTCTAAACCGAACACTCGGTCGTAAGCCCAGCCAAAGGCATGAGCGGCGGAAGCTCCTATCGCTGAAATACCACATCCAAACAAAGTATTTCCGAGAATCAAGGAAGTAACGGGGAGATTGTTAGTACCTACGGCAATTGCCGGATAAAGCACCACAATCGAGGTCACACCTAATACCGATCCACCAAATACACAGGCCTGTCCCGCGTTTTTCCATAGTTCGGACGCAGCGTGTCCATTTGTTGTAACTCCCACGAAAAATAGTAATGTTATAAAAAATTTTTTCATAAAGTTCCTCATAATTTTTGGCAATTAGATGTCTCTGGATTAACAAGGGTCGAGGGATGGCTGACTTCGTATGGTTATTTCTCCGCTAGTAAAACATAAAACTCCTTGATTGGTTTCTACACGGAGTGCTCCATTGAAATCGATCCCCGCACCAATTCCTTCAATAAGTTGACCTCCTGGTAATTGTATTTTTAATACCCGTCCCGTCAGCATCTCTCTCTTCTGCCATGAATCAAGAAAAGGCTCAATGCCTTGAGCCTCAAAGCGGCGCATCGCACGCAACAGCCCGGACAGTAGCGCCGCTGCTAGATGATTACGAGACAACGGTCGCCAGCCAGTAGTGGCCAAATCGGTCCATGGCTGATCAACGGCTTCCAGGGTAGCAACGTGAACTTGGATGTTGATTCCTAAACCAATGACACAGTGGATAGGACCTTCCGTCCGCGCCACTACATCAATGAGCAGTCCAGCCAATTTGCGCCCAGACCAGTACAAGTCATTAGGCCATTTAAGTCTTATCCCTGAAACTCCACATTCTTCTAAAACCTCCGCGCTGGCTACACCGACCGCTAGGCTCAAGCCTGGTAAATAGGTCGGTTTTCCTTCAAACGTCCATAATAGAGATAGACACAGTCCAGAAGCGAAAGGCGATAACCAGACCTTTCCATGCCGACCACGACCCGCTGTCTGATACTCCGCTAGGCAGGCGCGTGGCCCTTGAGAACCTTGGCGAATAGCCGCTAAAAGATGTTGATTGGTCGAATCGAGGGTGAGATAAACCTCCAATCCTAGAAGCCGTGCCGCCTCCGATGGGTCCATCGCGGAACGAATGATAGCTTCATTCAATAAATCCTGATCTGGCATTTTGACTGAACGCTACAATTAACGATCAGGACAAGTAATAAAACTCTACCTGAAAACCCGCAATCTCAATGAGATCACGGTTTTCCAGGAGATGGTCGAGCGCTGCCGATTGATCATTGACCAATACATCTCCGCTGTTTTCGATACCATTAACGGTATAACCATTAAATGTACGAGTGATAACTGCGTTTGGCTTACCAGGACGACCCAGGCGAGTACGCGCGTGATCCAGGCGTAGCTCGGTGCCGCGACGCGAGCCGTTGAGTATTCGAATCGCTGCAGGCGGTAGGTGTGAGGTATCCTCGACGGCACTAGGCGTAACACCCGGGATGGAATGATCTCCAAGCGGAAGTGATATGGAAGTATCCGCCATCATCGCGGCAACCACGGAGTTCTCCTGCGCCGCTGGCCTCTGGGGCGTGGCCTTGGGATCACTGAAAAAGAGTTCGTGCTTACCAATCCGCAGTACATCTCCTGGGTGCAATACATGGCGTTGAATCGACACCTCGTTGACAAAAGTACCGTTGGTACTGCCTACATCCTCAATGACATAGCCTTCATCCGTGCGATGAACTACGGCATGATGTCCACTCACTGCTAAATTATCGATTTGGAGATCGTTATTTGGGCGCCGTCCAATGGTCAGGCGCTCGCGGTTTAATTCATATACTCCAACGGTACGCCCAACAAAGGTCAGGGTAAGTTGAGGCATGACCTACTTCTCCGAAGGTTCACCCAATATTTTAATGGTTTGATGGTTATTTTACCCAGTCCTGGATTCGGGCACGCCATGTGCGCCCACCCTCCGTCCGGTTTCGGGCAAGGATAACCGAAATATTGTCGCGCCCTCCTTGCTCATTCGCCATCTCTACGAGATGAGCGGCGGCTTGTTCTAAATTTCCCGCAAGCGTTTTCAAAACCAGGAAAATATCTTCATCTTTCACCATGTCGGTCAATCCATCCGAACAAAGCAAAAAAATATCGGTCGGATCAACCTGTTTTTCAGAAAGCTCAACTCGCACCTTGGCTTCCAACCCCAAAGCGCGGGTTACCAGGTGACGATTAGGAGATGTGCGGGCTTGCTCCTGAGTGTAGAGACCATGATCCACTAACTCCTGAATCAGTGAATGGTCCCGGGTTAAGCGCTCCAAAGTTTCGCCACGTAATCGATAGACCCGTGAATCACCGACATGGGCAATGCTTACTCGATCCATCCAGAACAAAAGGGCTACCACCGTAGTTCCCATTCCAGCTAGGTTACTTTGGGAGGTGCTCGCTTCATGGATGGCGCTGTTCACATGCTCAATAATACGACGTAGCAGGCGAGTCTGGGGAGCTGGCCCGCCGGCGTCGGCAATGGTCGCATCGAAAAGCTTGGTGATTCTCGCTCTGACTTCCCGCGTCAGCAGGTCAGTGGCAATCCCACTCGCCACTTCTCCTGCCTTGTGTCCTCCCATCCCATCCGCGAGCACAACAAGTCCGGTCGCAGTATCCACTGACACACGGTCTTCGTTATGTGAGCGCACACGGCCAACATCACTACGAAACGCGACTTCCAACATTTCGTTACGTTGAGTCATTTACGGCTCTCGGCGCAAGTAGCAATATCCCGCGCCAAGTCAGTGCCGGACTGATAGCGCTTGGTCATGTCTTTTTCCAGCGTTTTATTAAGGATAGCCGAAAGGCATGGTGGCAAATCGGAACGCGACTCCAGGATGTCACGATGAGCGGTATTGGCGATACAGTACATTAACGTGGCCATGGATTCCCCTTTGAATGGCAATTCACCGGTGAGCATTTGGTAAAGCATCACTCCCAGAGAAAAGAGATCAGAACGGCCATCAACCTTTTGGCCAGAGAGTTGCTCAGGTGACATGTACGAAGGAGTTCCCATTACTACGCCAGTCTTGGTTTTGCTTGAATCAGTGATACGCGCGATCCCGAAATCGGTAACCTTGATTGTATCGGTATCGGGTTCATACATGATATTGGCCGGCTTGATGTCACGATGGACCACGTTTTGGGCATGAGCGTAGGCCAATGCTTCGGCCACCCGACGCACTAGATCAAGCACCTTATGCACGGGTAGCAATCGGTCGCGCGCGGTATAGCCGGAGAGATCCTTGCCCTTAAGTAGCTCCATAGCGATGTAGGCTAGATCTTGCTCCTCGCCAGCGTCATAAATGGTGACGATACACGGATGCGACAGTCGCCCGGCGGTTTCCGCCTCGCGGAAAAAGCGTTGTTTGACTTCAATGAGATCATTCTCGTCAAACTCTTGTGACAGAGGAATAGTCTTGATGGCAACTACCCGATTTATCTTAGGATCGCGACCAAGATAAACCGCGCCCATAGCACCACGGCCTAGCTCCTTCTCTACCTGATAACGACCCAGCATCGGCTTTTGGGTACCCTCTCCTCCAAGTACCAGTGTTCCTCCTGCCGAAGTTTTGTGCCCGCCGCCTAAAACCATTGTTTCTTCTAGGTTACGGTTACGACGAAGACGATCCTGGATATCTCGGAACTTGGGATTAAAATCCGCCATGTACGCCAATACACTGCCTGCCTTCGAATATTGGCGCTTACGTTCAAAATCCAGCGCTAGGTTATAGAGCAATTCCATAAGCGCGTCATCCATGGGGCTTCTGCGAAATTTCTCGAAAGCCATGTCAAGTTGCCCTTGGTTTTGAAAAGCCAACCCCAACATTCTATTACTCTCCGAAGCCGCAGAATCGGCCGCTTCCTTGCCTTTTTCAGTAATTAAATAACGTTTGGTGGTAAGCAACAAATGGCCCACTAGAAGCAGCGCTGTCGGTACCATGAGACGCAGCCATAAGGCAAATTGGGTCATCAGTAGGAAATGACTCCCGATTAATCCAATCAGTAATCCAAGCGTGGCGGTCGCTGCCATGCTGGCTTTAATACGAGGTAAGGCCAAGGTTAAATATAAAGACACCATGAGTATGATTAGCCATTCCACCCATAATGCCCACTCAGGATTCTTATAAAAATGTCCCAGAAGAATCGATGAAACCTTATGGGCTAAAAGCTGCGCCGGTGAAGTCGCTGACGAGACCGGGGTCGGATAGGTGTAACCAACTCCCTGTGCGGTAGTGCCAATAATGACAATTTTACCGGCATATTTGGCGGGCGGGATCTTGCCGTAATAGACATCAAAAAAAGAATCGACCGGAAAGGCACCAAATTCGTCTTTATCGGCATAAAAATGAGGATACATCAGCAAATAATGATCGGTGGGCACAGTCAATTTTCCGAGCTGTATCCCCTCGCCTAAACGCAAAGAGATGTCGTCAGATCGAAGATTAAGATATTTTGCAACCAACATGATGGAAATTGAGGGGTAATATTCACCAAAGTAGTCTAAAACCACCGGCTCGTTGCGTACCGCTCCGTCCACATCCAAATGTTCAACGAGATGACCAATCGCGGTCGCGGCGGTGGCGAATTCCTGCAAGGGAGGTAAGGCCCGAATCGCGGTCCTTGGCATCAATTCATTGTTCGTTGCATCCACTTCATCGATTACTTTCGTGATGGCGTTACGCCGTAAATAATCTGGCATCGGCTGATCAGGACGACCCTCAGGATGGCCAAGGGTGAAACCCATCCCGAGTACCACATTCCGTCCGCTGCCGATGGCCTGCGCTAATTTATGGTCAACATTTAAGTTTCCTTCAGCACTGGTTAACAATTCATGCAAGCGCGTCACATCCTTGTGTGTGCGGGTAAGATAACCACTGGCATTTAAAAACGTGACTAATTGATAAAGCGCAAAATGCTTGCGCTCCTCGGTGGAGCGAGGTTTTGGAGGGCTACCCGCCAAGCTCGCCATTGCTTGATCTATTAGTTCCTTAAGTGTTTTAGTTTCGGCATCTAGGCCCGGAAAACTAGAACCATCATAGAGTTTAACGAGATCACGAATAGTATCGAGACTCCGGTCGACTTGAGGTTCAGTATAAAACACAGTATTGCCCACCACCTTGGCTCCGGACTTGGCCAGAATATTGAACAATCCCGCTTGAATGTCGCGGGGCCAAGGCCAACGGCCTAAGTTGGCGATACTTTGGTCATCAATAGCGATGATCGCTACCTTGTCGCTTGGAACACGGTTGGTCGCTCGCATGCCAAGGTCATAAGCCTTGCGTTCCAGACCTTGAAGAAGGTCTGAATTAGCTGTGACGATGAATAGCAAGCTGACCGTCATGCCGATAAACCAATCCTTCTTCCAGAATGCGGTTTTCAAGGCGTGTCTCCGAATTATTGAACCCAAGTTGCTACGTATGGCACTGAAGCCGTATTCCACCGTGGGCGTTGTGGCGGAAACATCGTAACTACGAATAGGTAGCAACTGAGGTTAGATATGAACTTGTAATGCCCTCAGTCATCGAACCGCGTTTAAAGATAATGATCATAGCGCATACTAAATTTTCACAAATGCCCGCGAGAAGCCCCACGGCTTTAGCCGTGGTGAGGAAAGCGGGCGGTTTTCAGAATTAGGAGCCGGTCTTTCCCGGCTGTCAGACCTTACGGGCCTGGTGACACACACCTTGCGATGTTGCTCACCCTCGCCAATGTTGCAGCGCAGCTTCGGTTCTTGCGAAATTTGTGACAAACCGTTTCGTCCTACCCCTAAAGTTGTCTGCATCCGCCGCTTTACAGAGCTACGAACTGCCTGTCTGCCGACAGGCAGGAGGAAGCATTCGTAGGTGAG
>CAUYTW010000200.1 GCA_963575715.1 Gammaproteobacteria bacterium
GGATAGATTCTTCTTCATCTGCATTTTATAAGCTGCTTTTTGCTGAACCATTGTTGATCCAGTAATAGTCTTTAGACTTATTTTTACCTTCAAATATATCTTTTAAATTAGCTTCGAATCTAGTTAACAGCTTTAAGCTATCCCCTGGAATAATATCTTTAACCGGCTTGTAACTATTATCTGATAATTTGAGTTTATGCTCAGAAGTGGCACGAATAATTGTACCATCCTCTAGTGTAACTTTGTATACCTGGTTATTATACCCTGTTACTCTAGGGTGTCTCATCGTACGTATAACAATTTTATTATCATTATCATAACAAAATACAGGAACGTCGTTTCCTTCTTCAGCTAACTGTTTAATCGGTACGTTACCTCTACCATCTGCCAAATACACTAGTGTATCTCCAGTTATACATGGATTTGTTGAAATAGTATTGAATCCTTTACTAGAATAGCAATCTACAGCATTATACTTAGTCATCCTATCCCAAAACATCAAACCAGGTTCAGCACTCTGCCAAGCCATATGTATGATCTTCTTCCAAGCATTTCTAGCATTAATTTGCTTTCTTATACTCGGATTAGGTGAGTCTATAGGAAATCTCTGTTCAAACTCTTTATTCTCTTTAACTGCGGTCAAGAATTCATCAGTTAAAGCTACAGATATATTTGCTCCAGTTACTTTCTTACGGTCCAACTTCATAGATACAAAATCTATTGCAGCTGGATTATAATAGCAGGAGAGAGTTTTAATGTCTCGTTCTCCTTTAGTTTTATCTCCTGGGATAATTACAGGCAAAGGGTTTTTCCATACTAGGTCATTAGCTTCTGGAATAATAACACATTCAGGATGAGTTATATCTAGTAACAACATTAAGGCTCCACGTCTACCATTCTGTGCTACTTCTCTCATTGAGTTAGAATACCTCTCAGCAAAGCTAACAACACCAGTAGAAGTTCTAGCAGCGTTAGTAGTAGGTGTCCCTGCTGGTCTTAGATTAGATAATGGAGTACCTACACCCCCTCTTCTTTTACTTAACTGCACCAACTGCTCATCACATCTCATAATCGCCCCATAGCTATCTAAAGGTGCTTCTATTACAAAACAATTTGATAAGGATATCTTTTGATAGTCATTACCTATACCTGTCATTGGAGAGCTTTGAGGTATTAGATATTTAAATCTATCAAATAACTTAAATATAGCTTCCTCAGTTAGTGGTTCTTTAAATTTCTTACTCTCTATTCTAGCAAACTCTTTAGCGAGTCTCCTATGCATCATCTCGGGGTTGCTCTCTAATAGATTACCTTGTAAATCTCTTAAAGCGTTAGCATCTATCCAAACTTTCGCTGCTAATTCATCCCCATTAAAATAATCAACAGAAGCTTTATTGGCTTCTTCAAAACTGTAAATTTTAGTCATACTCTTATGTTTAACTTCTCGTAATCTACTATAAAAACAAATAAGGAGCAACCTATGAAAGTCACTCCTACGTCTTTGTTTTCTTGACTAAATTAACGCGTATCTCCAGAGCCCTTTATCTTACCTCTTTCTTTACGAGAGGCAAGTTTTACAACATTCTCTTTAGCAACAGTTTCTAATGAAGATCCTAGTTCATCACACAATCTAGCTAAATACCATAGTACGTCTCCGCTTTCACATAACATAGCTTGAGCATTCTCTTCTATCAACCCACCATCTGCATCTCTAAGTACTTTCTTATACTTATTGCACAACTCTCCTGCTTCGCCTGCCAACCCCATTACTAAATAAGCCAAAGCTACGTCATTAGGGTAACAAGCTGTTTTTGAAGCGGCGATTGAGTATTCTTTAAACGTCATATTGTATTCTTATTAATTCTATTCCAAATTTCTTA
>CAUYTW010000201.1 GCA_963575715.1 Gammaproteobacteria bacterium
CTGGCATCTAGTTATATTACGTATAAAGTAATTTTCTGCATATAATTGGTATGGTACAGCTTCGAAATAGCAAAATGCGGACGCCGAGGGTTTTAACGTTCACCGAAGGCAATACAGAAGCACCCGTACAGGCAAGGGTGAAGAGGTCCGCCGGAGTCCACAGGCCGTGGCACGTGGGAAGAGATACGTCAGAGAACTCGGGAAGCCCCTATCGCTCCTGACCGAAGTTCAAACATAAAGCCGTCTGAGTTAGAGACACAAATGGGACATGTTCCCGGAAACCGGACTTGCACTCGGGTGGAGTGGTTGAACAAGGAACGGACAGGTAGGCCGAAAGGCCGTATGCAATTGGGGTGTCTTATCAGGCATAGTACTTCGAACATGGGAAAGCCATGCACATGGGGAAGGACCTGACGGAAGTATGTAGCCCGCAAAGGAAACTCTTGCCGGACACTGTAGGACCGGAACAACAAGAGCCAACCTCCCTGCGGGGAATAGCCAATCGGGCACGTGCCCGCAAACACCATCGATTTCGGGACCTGTACCGGATTCTGAACGCCGAATTGTTGAAGGAGTGTTGGGAAGACCTGAACAAGGATGCTGCCACTGGAGTGGATAAGGTCACGGCGGAGGTTTACCAGATAAATCTGGAGACTAATATTGAGAATCTGGCGGAGCGCCTGAAAAAGAAACGATACCGTGCCAAGCTGGTGCGGCGCTGTTATATTCCCAAGGAAAATGGAGGAGAGAGGCCTCTCGGTATTCCAGCGTTGGAAGATAAACTGGTACAACTGGCTTGTAGCAAGATACTAACGGCGATTTATGAAGAGGATTTTGTAGAAAGCAGTTATGGCTATCGACCAGGACGGAGCGCCAAGGAGGCAATTGCTGACCTTACGTTTAACCTACAAATTGGAAAGTTTGGGTATCTCGTTGAGGCTGACATTTGCGGATTTTTCGATAACATGGACCACAAGTGGTTACTGAAGATGCTGGAGCAACGGATTGACGACCGGGCTTTTCTCAATCTGATTCGCAAATGGCTGAAGGCAGGGATTCTGGAAACAGATGGTCGGGTGGTTCTCCCGGAAAGTGGAACACCGCAGGGCGGAATTATATCGCCCATACTGGCAAACGTGTATTTGCACTACGTGCTGGATATTTGGTTTGCTCGCGTGGTGAAAACTCACTGTTCAGGAGAGGCCATTATTGTTCGATATGCGGATGATTTTGTCTGCGCATTTCGCTACCAGGAAGACGCCGAGCGGTTTTATCGGGAGCTACCGAAACGATTAGAGAAGTTTGGACTGGAAGTAGCTCCTGAGAAGACCCGAATGACAAGATTCAGCCGTTTTCACCCAGGCATGGAACGACGGTTCAGTTTTCTGGGATTTGAGCTATATTGGTCTCCGAACCGACAAGGAAAACTACAGGTGATACGCCGTACCGCACCAAAGCGGTTGCAAAGAGCGTGTAGGCGAATCAAAGAATGGATTAAGGAACACCGTCATCTACCAGGTCGAGAGTTTATTGCTGCCCTGAATAGACGGCTGAGGGGACATTACAACTACTATGGGGTAATAGGAAATACGGAGGCGTTGAATCGCTTCTATCGGTGGGCCACTGGCTGTGCGTTTAAATGGCTCAATCGACGAGGGGGCAAGCGACGCAGCTTTACCTGGAAGCAATTTCATGTCGCGTTGGAGAAACTCGGCATTGCCAAACCCCAAATTACGGAGAGCTATAATCAGCAACATCGAGTGTTTGCGTAGGGCATGAGTCTGCACGAAAGTGAGTACAACCGAGGAACCGGATGGGGGAAAACTGCACGTCCGGGACTGTGCCGGGGGCACCGGGTAACCGG
>CAUYTW010000202.1 GCA_963575715.1 Gammaproteobacteria bacterium
AAAATTATCGCGGTTAATATCATGTTTTTATTCCTATTTTAGTGTTAACAGGCCCAAGCAGGACGAGCGAATTGTAGATGCGGCGTTCGTTGGGATTGCCCAATGTGGTGCAGGTAACGTTGAAGTTTGGATAAAGGTGGAGCGGCTTTTTTCTTGGGAGCTGAAAAGTGAAGGTGAACCTGCGATTCCAGAGGCGGTTGTGATGGGCCGCGATGTTTCGTAGTACGGACAGATGATGAAAGAGGGAGCAGAAGGTCTTTTCGTCAAGTTGGTAGGTGTCGGCCACGCTCTGGCGGAGAGCTGGCGGCTTGATTCCGGCTAAAAGACGTGAGACGCGCCGAAAGACGCCACCTCCATGAGTACCCATACAGGTGGCCAGGACATGCGGAGCATCTCACGGTGATGGTGGATGAACTCTTCCTGGCTGCGGGATATTTCCACGTCCAACTTAGTCAGCGTCTTGGCGTGATCGATGGGATGAGTGAAGTGTTGGTTTTCCAGATAGGCCAACGGCCCAAGTCGATGCCCAATTTCATAGGCAAGGCGGGAGCGGGTGGAAATTTCGACACGCTTGCAACCTTCGAGAACGAGCTGTCGTAGGGTGCGATCAAAGTGATAGAGGTTCCAAAGCTGCGTGAATGTGGTGCCTGACTGGAACTGATCCACATTGCCGGGAACAGTGAATGAAAAGCGATAAGCAGAGAGTCTGTAGTAGTTGTGATGCTCCAGAATGTGGAGGGCAAATGGCTCATCAGGGACGACCAAACCACGCGATTTTAGGAGGTCCAACTGCTGTCGGTAGGTGAATGCGGGCTTACTCATCCAAATTCGGCGCGGAAACCCCTGGCTTCAGCCACGGGGAGGAAGCGCCGTCCTCCTGTTTTTTGACGTGAAGTGAAAGGTTGCTGGTCTTTCCCGGCTGTCAGCGCCTGCGCGCCTGGTGACGGAAGCCTTGCGGCTTCGCTCCCCTCGCCAAGGTTGCAACACAGCTTCGGTTCCATTTCCGGAACCTTGCAGCAGACCGTTTCGTACCACCCCCGAGCTTGTCTGCATCCGCCGCTTTCAGTGCCCGGAGTTGAGGAAGCGCCCCGGGGTGAGTCCTTTACTTTGTTGCAACGTAGCCCGATTTCCCGGGCTGAGGCTGGTCAACCGGGCCTGTGAATCTGACTTCACAAGCCCCCGCCTTTAGCCGTGGGGTGGTTGACGCTGCTGGTGCCTACTGGCATTTTTAACCCTGAAAAAAGTAACCCCCCTGGTGCGCATCGTTGAGAGGCGTGGGGGGTGTTGTTGAAGGTAGGATGAGCTATTGGCGAGAAAAATGCCATCAAAATATTCGACGAGTCATTACTGATAGACGAGTAATCCGCATAATATATGATTAATTCCGTAACGAACCGTTGCGAAATTAAAAAGCGGTCGAATTTCAAATTTTTCATCGCGTGAGTGCCTCCATGAGCTGCGCTTTGAACGTATTTCGCGTTTCCATAATCTGACCAAGGAGTTTTTCATATTCCGGCAGAAGGTGTTCCACATCCCCATACCCAGTATCGGGGCTGTGAGGGTTCTTGATGTCCAGGTTGAAGTTTCCCGCCTTAATCTTGTCCATGGAGACACACCAAGCCCTCTCGTTTTCAACCCGATTACCCCACCAAGCCCTCTCTTCCGCGAACTCCTCAATACGGATAGGCTTACTCTTGTTATAACTTTTCGCCCCTGGTGGGTAAGGGTGTTCATAAAACCATATTTCAGTGGTGGGTTGCCCCTAGGTGAAGAAAAGCAGATTGGTGCGAATACTGGTGTAACGTGAACTCGACGTAAGCAGTATGATAAACGGTTGTATCCCTTAACTTATA
>CAUYTW010000203.1 GCA_963575715.1 Gammaproteobacteria bacterium
TTGAAGGCATACACAGACCTGACCCGTGGGGCTGGGATAGAAGATTCAGCCGTGGACTGGCAGATGGCCCGTGGGGCGATAAAAAGGCTTGAGAAAAGGGGAATAGGAATCAACCTTGTGCTTGGTGCATTGGATAATTTCAAGTGTGACAAGATTGCCAAGGACGGAGGATATCATTTCGGTTTTTTTGTCAAGTGGCTAACCAAGTATGCACCCAAGACATCCGTACAATCCACCGCCATCGACCGCACGGCAGAACTTATGGCTGAGGACAGGAAGAAGGCTGCGGAGGCCGTGCCGATGGACGGGGAACGGATGAAGGCCACGATCGAACGGCTTAAGGGTGGTGGAACATGAAATGTCAATATTGTAAAAAACAGCTAAAAAAACAATTTAACGGGACTTGGCTTTGTAAAGAATGCGATATATATTGGTTTGATTCTTGGATAAGGAGAAAAAATGAACATAAAACAACGTATTAAAAAAGAAATCGAAAAAATGGAATTAAAAGAAAAGGTTGAATTTATAAACGACATAAGAGAATTTATACATGATATTTCTCCGTTTAAAAACGAACCAGTTGACCTTGTAAAATGGGTTCCAATGGATAACGTTGTAGCAAATGAATATAACCCAAACAAGGTGGCTCCACCGGAAATGCAACTTCTTGAAATATCAATAACAAATGATGGCTATACCCAACCAATTGTTACGTTTCCAAATGAAGAAAAAGGCAAAATTGAGGTTGTTGACGGGTTCCATAGGAATAGGGTCGGAAAGGAATCAAAGGTTGTTCGTGAAAGAATAATGGGTTATCTTCCTGTTGTTTCTATAAGAAAAGAGCAGGGATCGAAAAATGATAGGATTGCGTCAACAATAAGGCATAACAGGGCAAGAGGAAAACATGTTGTAGATGCTATGTCCGAAATAGTAATAGAACTAAAAAATAGAAACTGGAAAAACGAAAGAATAGCAAGGGAACTTGGCATGGATGCCGATGAAATATTACGCCTTTGCCAAATAACCGGGCTTGAGAGTCTTTTTAAGGACAACGATTTTTCTAAATCATGGAACATAGATGATGCAACAGAGGATTTTATACCATTATCAGATGATATAACCGAAGAAGAAAAGGAAAAAAATAAATTTAGGACAACAAACACATCAGACGATAACAGAATATTCCATACATTCGATAAATGGGAATGCTATAAATCGGGATTTTACGATACCCATAAGGACGGAATGACCAAAGAAGAATGTGAAATAGAATATGCAAAGTTTTTATCCGATGATAATCAGTTTAGAGGTACTCTTGACCATGTTATAAACGAATGGAAATACTCGTGCGAACATTATCTAACAAATATAGCAATGAATAGAATAGCATGGCTTGGACAGGCATCATTATGCTATGCTAAAAAAATTCCGGCTATATTTAGAGGAGGGTTTAATTTGTTGTCAGAAAAACAGAAGGAAAAAGCCAATATGACAGCACACGATGGAGCCCAGCATTTAGATTCCAATTCTTCAGGAGCCTCTTCAGGTATTGAATTATACCCCCTGTCTTTCCATCCTGAAATAAACTTTTTAAACCTATATCTATAATGCTCCATTGTTTTTTTTGGCATTGTTTTTAAAAGCAAATTACAAAAGCTTTTCCATGTATGACCGTCTGGTTTTGTTATCTTGTTATATCCCGTCATG
The DNA here is from genome assembly GCA_963575715.1 of Gammaproteobacteria bacterium. Classification (NCBI taxonomy): domain Bacteria; kingdom Pseudomonadati; phylum Pseudomonadota; class Gammaproteobacteria; species Gammaproteobacteria bacterium. The sequence goes on from CAUYTW010000203.1 coordinate 1,708, forward strand.
TTTCCTGTTTCCTGGATATAAAGCGATCCGCTATTTGCACCATTAACCCTTGCCACGACCTTATACCATGTTTCAGGTTCAAGAATATGGAACAGCCATAATCCCCTGCGTTGGTCGTCACCTTAAGGTTGAC
>CAUYTW010000204.1 GCA_963575715.1 Gammaproteobacteria bacterium
TTTTTCACTTACAAGCTGGCAGTGGGCGTGTTTGCGCGCTCGACGCTACGCAACGTTCGCGGCGCCACCCCCCCCCCCCCCGTGGGTCGCGGGCCGGGGGGCGCGCCAACATTAGACAACAATAGTAAAAGTCCCTCACCCCAACCCCTCTCCCAAAGGGAGAGGGGCTATTTAGTTACCCACCATCATTAGATGGCAACTTGGATTAAATAAGCACTGTGTTCGCGGTTATTGTTCTCACTACGCTATCTTTGATTCTTGGGGCGCTGCTTGGCCATGCCGCAGTCCGTTTCCAGGTCAAAGATCATGCGCTGGCCGACCGGATTGAGCAGGTTTTGCCCCGGATTCAATGTGGTCAATGCGGCTTTCCTGGTTGCAAGGGTTACGCCGCCGCACTGGCTCGGGGTGAAGCCGAAATCAATCTGTGTCCACCAGGAGGGCAAGTCGTGCTTGTGGCCCTGGCTACTTTGTTGCGCAAGGAACCACCGCGTCGGGGAATGATCGAAAAACCAGATGCCGTGGCCATTATTAACGAAGCCACCTGCATTGGATGCACCCTATGCAGGCAGGCTTGTCCGGTTGACGCTATCGTGGGTGCCGCTAGACAGATTCATACCATTATTTACGACGAATGCACCGGTTGCGAACTGTGTGTCAAACCTTGTCCGGTGGGGTGTATTACCATGGTGCCGCTGCGGCCAGATATCCGTACCTGGCAGTGGCCAATCCCGTCGGCTCCCACGAATAAATTCGTGGAATTCCTGATGACACCGCAAAAACCAGAATGCTGGAAATGAAACTCCCCAACCATAAATTCTGCGATTCCGCTTCGCTTCGCGCAGAATGAATTAACTCAAGTTGCTACCTATTTGTCTTTCTCCCCTCTCCCTTTGGGAGAGGGGCCGGGGGTGAGGGATAATTCCTCAACATTAGTCAAAATTCCCTCACCCCAACCCCTCTCCCAAAGGGAGAGGGGCTATTTGGTTATCCACCATAATAGGTAGCAACTTGGGTTAATTAGGAGTTACGTAATTGAAAATTGAAAATTTAAGTCATTCTGCGCGTAGCGAAGCGGAGTCGCAGAATCCATCTACGGTTAGGAGTATTTTTATGAAATCCATTTTTGTCGCGGCCTCTTTTTTATGGTTATCTCTGATTATTGTTCCTGGTATGTCCCACGCCGTCGGCACCCTCGGTGCTCTGAACGATACTGGCATGACTAAATGCAGTGATGACACCGGAGCTTTGACCACCTGCACCGCCGCGACCAGCGGTGACAGCGCCGTCAATCCGCGCCAGGATGGCCGTTATGGGCGCGACGCCGAAGCCGCAGCGGGTCAACTCACCAAAATCGGTGCTGGTGCGGCTGGTTTTGACTATACCAAAATAGCGAATGACGGCAGCGAACTTCCCGCTTCCGCTGTTCTCGGTACTGGTCCCAAGGATTGGGCCTGCACCCGCGACAACGTTACCGGCTTTCTTTGGGAAGTGGCCATTCATTCTGGTTACACGTGGGACGCTGCTCAGGGTTTGCCTACCACCGTCAATGCCATCGGCCTGTGTGGTTTCAACGATTGGCGTGTGCCTACTATCAAAGAACTAACAGGGATCGTTCATTATGGAATTGCCTATCCTGGTCCTACCATTGACCTTACTTATTTTCCTAATACGCCCGCGTCGGGTTTTTGGTCGGCTTCGGCCGACGCCTACGATTCAAAGCTCGCGTGGGGCGTCAATTTCAGCAATGGTCACGCCGACGCCAACGATAAGAATGGCGCGTTCCAGGTGCGCCTCGTGCGCGCTGGACAGTATTTTGACCTTTTGACCGA
>CAUYTW010000205.1 GCA_963575715.1 Gammaproteobacteria bacterium
GATAAGCATGAGTTCAGCAGGAGTCATGACAAAAAAGCATTTGCCATTATTTTAACGCTTTATTTCCAAACTTCTCACCCGTCCTTCGAGACCTTTCATGCTTTCCGTGAGACTGCTTAATTTTTCCGTAATACTTTCAATTTGCACTGATACTTTCATTTGTTGATTACTAACTGCAATTAACATGCCTCCGCTAGCAAGGAGCATTGTTGCAGTCAATGTGGCCGCAAAAGCGGCGAAACCCTCTTGCCAGGCCTTCATGATCTTAAGAAGTTCTTTCTCCTATTCTACACCGCCATCGTGCCAGCTTTTGGTGGCTAAACTATGGGTAGACAGTTTGGTGCTGCTATGGGAATGATGAATGGGCCGAACGAGCTTCTTCATTCACTCTCAGAACTGCGTCCTGGTGAGGCCAAACGTCGATTTCGTAAAAGCATCTTTGAAGACTTTGCTAGTAAAGGGCCTTTTGGTCATTGCGCTTGCGCTTATTGCGGGCAATGGAATGATAAGCTAACGATTGATCATATTGTGCCAAAGAGTAAAGGAGGGCCACATTTTGCAAAATGGAACTCTATTCCTTCATGCTTAGTTTGTAACGCAAGCAAGGGCAGCTTACCAGTGTTTGAATGGTGGAGGCCTACGGAATTTTGGTCAAAGGAAAGGGAAGAAGTGTTGCTGGCATGGGTGTATGCCAATAGTTTTGTGAGCGCACACACTGATTTGTCTAATTGGGAAGCATGGTGTGAAGCAACACAACGCACTTTGCCCATTCATGAAGACAATAAAAAAGGGCTCGATTGCCCCTTTTAACTATGTACGCTGCTTAGTCCAAACGAAATCCTTCAAGCGTAACGGGAGGCCCTTGACGAACATGAGGCAATGGAGAGAAGCCATCAGGGCAGCCACTGGCCATGTAGGCATCTGGATCAGTTGATGGAACGGATAGGAATTCTTTAATTTCTTCGTACAAAGAAAAGCGTTGCTCTTCTTCTAAAACGCCAATCAATCGTTCCAAGTACCATTGGCACTTCTTCAAATCTTCTAGGCCATTTTTCTGTTCATAGCGGAACAAATACTTTTGGCAGTTGCCTTTGAGGAAGCCTTTGAACGCCTCTCGCTCATGAAAGCTTTAATGGCATCAATGCTTTCAATGCCACCTTGTTTGTAGTGGTTGGGGTTGATGGGATTGTTCATGATCAAAGGGAAAAACGAGTGTCTTTGGAGGCAGTAAAAACTTCAGGAGCAATGGGAAAGGCAAGATGATAAAGAGAATGTGCGTAGGCACAAATCTCCCCTTGGGCACCTTCCCCAATACGGAGGTCAATGAAATGAAGCAGCGTCTGCAAAGAGCACGTCCAGACAAAGCTAGTGTACAGGCAAGGAGGCATCACGCCACGAGCCTGTTCCTTGCTCACTCCCATTGCTAAAAGCGCGTCATAGGCCTGCCTGCCCTCCTCTATGCCCTTTGAATAGATGGAGAGGGCCATTGCTTGGTCCTTTGACAGAAGAGGCTCTCCAGAGGCTTGCCGGTTATTTTGGGATTGGCTGCGGAAATTCTTTGGAGTGTAGAATTCTGCCTTGTCATCCACTGAACAGTAGCGGAAGCTCTTTTCATTCCAACCAAGTTGATCATCAACATAAGTGGAAGCAATTGTATGCTTGTACCATTGTCTTGCAATGAACAATGGCGTCTTGACTTTCCATTTAAATACAACACCACGCAATGGACTTGTATGGTGATTTTGAATGAGATAGTAGAGCAATTTTGCTTCTTTGTCTCCCCAGACTTCCGTTTCTTTGTCAAAAGATTGCCGTGCATC
>CAUYTW010000206.1 GCA_963575715.1 Gammaproteobacteria bacterium
AGTACCGCTACTATAGGTCTGACCTATGCTGCACTTGGCCCACATGAGTCCTGTTAGGCTGTGCGTGACGGTTCCATCCTGGTTGTCGGTCAAAAGGTCAAAGTACTGTCCAGCGCGCACGAGATGCACCTGGAACGCGCCACCCTTATCGTTGCTGCTGGCGACGCCATTGCCGAAATCGACGTACTACGCGTTATTTGAATCGAAGGCGTAGGCCGAAGCCGACCAAATACCCGACGCGGGCGTATTAGGAAAATAAGTAAGGTCAATGGTAGGATCAGAACCGGGACTGCTATAATGCACGATGCCTGTCAGTTCCTTGATGGTGGGCAGGCGCCAATCATTAAAGCCGCACAGGCCAACAGCATTGACAGCGGTGACAAAACTGCCCATGGCCTCGTCCCAGGTATAGTTGCCCTGATCATGCAAACCATCATTGGTTTTTACTTCCCAAAGAAAGCCAGTGACGTTGTCGCGGGTGCAGGCCCAATCTTTGGGACCGGTGCCGAGCGCGGCGGAAGCAGTAAAGTTCACTACCGTCATTCGCTATTTTGGTGTAATCAAAACCAGCCGCACCAGCACCGATTTTGGTGAGCTGACCCGCAGCGGCGGCGGCGTCACGCCCATAGCGACCGTCTTGACGAGGATTGGTTGCGCTGTCGCCGGTATTGGTAGCGGTGCAGGTGCCCCAATTATTACCGCCATCCTGGCATTGAGTGATGCCGGTGTCGTTCAGCGCGCCGAGGGTGCCGACGGCGGAGGAAATGCCTGGGAGGATCAAAAGGCAAATAAAAACCAAATGTGATAGTAAGGAAAACATAAAGTATCTCCAGAACTTAGCTATTGTGGAAATTACGCTAACTTTAATCATTCTACACGAAGCGAAGCGGTCGTTGCAGAATCCATCTATAACTAACCCAAGTTGCTACCTATTAATCTGTGCATTGGTTAGGTGACACTCTTAAAATTTGAGACCCAGTCCACAGCCTATCACACAATTTTTTAGGTGTCACCTTACTTATGCACAGATTAATATTATGGTGGATAACCAAATAGCCCCTCTCCCAAAGGGAGAGGGGAGAAAAGCAAATAGGTAGCAACTTGAGTTAACTACGTATGAGTTACGCAGTTGAAAAATACGAAGTCATTCTGCGCGCAGCGATATGACTATTTTTCATTAGGAAAATTTTTTAGTGAGAAAAGCGGTGGCGAAATGTGCAAGATCGGGATAAACCATTAAATCATCATTTTTTTCCAAATTAGTGAGCGTGGCCTGCCCATTTCCGGTTAAAACCAATACAGGTTTTCCGCCAGCCGCGCGAGCGGCCTGGATATCACGCAGTGAGTCACCAACGCAGGAAACCCCCTCAAGACGGATAGAAAGACATCGAGCAATTTCGTGATACATCCCGGGTCGTGGTTTACGGCAGTTACAATTTTCTTCCGGTCCGTGGGGACAAAAGAATATAGCCTCGATTCGACCACCAATGGCGGAGATTTGCCGTTCTAATTTTGTATGAATCAGAATAAGTGTCTCAATATCGAATAATCCACGGGCAAGACCCGATTGGTTAGTAGCAATGACGATACGATGGCCTGCCTGGTAAAGGCGCGCAATGGCATCAAGGCTGCCAGGAATAACAACCAATTCTGAGGGAGACTTGATATATTGCGATGAATCATAATTGATAACTCCATCGCGATCGAGAATGATAGTGGCCATGAAAATGGACTCCGATACATCACTACTAAGTTTATTGTACCAATTCGCTAGTAAAAACTATGCACTTTAGTGCAAGACTTTTAGT
>CAUYTW010000207.1 GCA_963575715.1 Gammaproteobacteria bacterium
CATAAATAGGATCTTCTGCTGACTTCCGTAAGAATACTCTCTTCTCATGTTCGTCAGTTAGAAAATCAGCATTATATAGAGCATCAGCTGTCTTTTTAAGAGCTAGTTCATATCGCTCTTGGTTTATCTCTTCAGCTGCTTCTTTCTTCCGTAACTCTAATATATCATCCTGTAGTTTCTCAGTCTGATTTATAGCTATCTTAATAAAAGAAGCTATCTTATTAACTATATTAGGATTTAGGTTCATGAAGTTTAGCTGCTGTTTGAAGGTAGTCTAACACTTTAACTTTCTCTGGCTCTGGAAGTTTATCTAGTTCTTCCATAGCTTTAGAGGGGGAATTAGTTTCTGCTAACTCCCCTGCTAATTTCAACTTCAATTTACTTAGAAGATTCACTCTTTAGTCTATCAATGACCTGATCGACTACGAATTGGCCCCAGGTATGAAACTCTTGGGCTCGCTTCTCTTCTTCAGCTTTCTTTTGAATAGATGCTTCTTTTTCCTGCAACTTAGCTTCTAGTTCAGCTGCTTTCTTAATAGCTGCTTCCTTTTCAGCTGCTAGTTCATTAACCTTCTGTTCAAAAGCTACCTTAACTTGTTCAGCCTGATATTCTGCTTGCGCCTGCTTCATAAGGGTATAGAAAGCTTGGGCACCTTGTTCTTCAGCTAGCTTTTCGGCTTGCTGTTCATCATATACTACAGAAGCTTGTTTAGTCTTCTCTTCTTCCTGCTTTTGTTCATTAGCAAGTTCGAGAGCTGCCTTTTGGATCAATGCTTCGAAATCATGGCGGCCAGCTTCCTTATAGATTTCTTGATTGCTAGCTACCTTAGTTTGAAGGAATGAACGACAGAATTGACGACCAAGCTCAAAAGAGGCTTGCTTATCAAGTTCTTCTTGAGAGACTTCGGCTTTCTTAGAAGGATCATTCTTACCCTTTTCCTGCTTAAACTCTTGGGGATTCTTTTCAGGATGACCCTGCTCATTCTTATTTACATGTTCCGTAGCAGGACTAACTGAGGCAGGATGTGTATCTGCACCTGGCTTACCAGTAGCAGTAGGCTTCTCAGCTTGCTTCTCTTGTTCTTGAGCTTGCTTGATAGCATCTAGGAGTTGCTTGCCTAGTTCTGCTAGCTTAAGGTTCTCAGCAGGAGCTTCTTCAGCTTTCTTAACTTCTGCCTTCTCTTCCTTCTTAACAAATTGCTCAACAGAAGCAGGAGCTTCCTTAGCAACAGGAGGAGCTGTCGTATCAGGAACTTGGGCCTTAGTTGTATCTAGCTTGGCCTTGGCTTCCTTCTCGGCTTCTTCCTCAGCATGTTTCTTAGTAGGATCTGACTTATCCTTAGCAGGTTCCTGCTTAAACTCTTGGGGATTCTTTTCAGGATGACCCTGCTCATTCTTGTTAACTTTTTCAGTTTCAGTACTTACAGAAACAGGATGGGTGTCGGCACCAGGCTTACCCGTAGCTGTTCCAGCTGTTGCTTCTTTGGTCACCATATTTCTAAGTGTATCCATGAATTCAGCGTGTTTATTGATCTTTGCCATATATTGTTCTCCTATTAATAGTTAAAATTAGCTCTGCATAGGCTGACCTTGAGGACCGCCTGAAGGCATTGGAGGCATACCTTGAGGACCTTGAGGACCCTGGCCTTGCCCTTGTTGCTGTTGTAGAATCATCTGAATAATCTGTGCAAGTAGTTCTGGTTGGATAGCATCTGGTGTTGGAGGCTGTCCTTGATCATCTGCATCACCATCTCCAGGAGGCATATCT
>CAUYTW010000208.1 GCA_963575715.1 Gammaproteobacteria bacterium
ACCGCGCATTGACGATAAACCGGAGGCAGGGAATTCCATAAGGCACGAGCGGATTCCTGACTTCGGTCACCAATATAAACGCCTACAATTTCATGTGTATCGCGATCCATGGCAATCCAAACCCATTGTTTATTATCGTGTTTCCCTACAAATGACCATATTTCGTCACACTCAATTGTGAGTCGACCACGACTCTTCCTTGTAATACTGACTTCACGCGGAACCGCCTCATATTTTTCATTGACATAACCTTGAAGCCAGGATTCTGAAACACCAACGACTCGCGCAATACCGGCCAGGGAAATACGCTCTAATAGAAGACGATCGATCAGCGTCTTCTGTTCATTGGAGATCGGCCCCTTGGCCGGATTTAAGACAAACTGTCGTCTACATTCATTGCAGCGATACATTTGTTTGCTGGTTGCATTGAAGCCATTTTTAACAACGGATTCCGATTTGCAATTTGGACAGCACATAAAAACTCCTATTTTTTACAAAAATGATAAAATTGAATTTTAACTCATCCTATAGATTAGAGCACTACCTAGAATTAATGAAGAAGAAGGGTATAAAGCCCTGACGCCGAGATTCTGCGCCTGGCGAGGCCTAACCATTCGCTCAACCGGACCCATTGCGGCGTGCGGCCAAAGTCCCGCCATTTCATTCTGGGCCTTTAGCCACCCGCCGCAATGGTCCGGTTAGCTCAAACGTTGGGCCTAACAGAGAAAGTAGGTATCGCGATGGCAATCACCAGAATATTCCAAGTTAGGATCGTTCCTGATTTGCGGCAAGAGTTTGAAGAAAAGTTTTCTTCGGTTTCAGTACATGCCGTAAACGAAGCTCCAGGCTTTCTCTCCGTCTCGATTCTTAAACCCACCAAATGGACTCCATATGAATATGCAATGATTTCTCAGTGGAAGAATGAGGCATCTTTGAAAGCATTTGCTGGTGAGGAATGGAAGCATGCTGTAATTCCTCCCAAAATGGAAAAATTCGTTGTTGAATGCTGGGTGCATCACTATGAATCATGGGTTTAAGCCTAACATTACGCTCAAGTGGGACGCGCCTTTTAGGGGGAGGTTTTGAGAAGTCGTTGGGCACCTCTATTCTTGCTATAGAGTCAATCTCATCAATACATACCAGAAACGAATAACGACATGCCTGAACTCACTCGATTTTATGGAATCATTATAAAGTTGTTTTTTGGTGATCATCCCCCTCCTCATTTTCATGCCGTATATGGAGAATATAATGCTATATTCAACATTGAAACACTTGAAATGATTGAGGGAGATATGCCCTTGAGAGCAAGAAAACTCGTTATTGAATGGGCAAAAGAGTACCAATCTGATTTACAGGAAATATGGGTAGAAAAAAAATTCAAGAAATTGCCCCCACTGCAATAAAAAAATGAACATTCCCAGAATAAGTTATGCTGAAGCTACTGACCGCCATCAAATTTTTGTTGAGTTTACGGATGGCTCCAGAAAATACTACGATGTTAGCCCTTTGCTTGATCGTGAAATATTCATACCTCTTAGAAATATTGCGTTTTTCAAAAATTTTATAGTTGAGCCTGGCGGTTACGCAGTCTCATGGAACGCTGAAATTGATATCAGTGAATTTGAATTGTGGCAACATGGGCAGGAATTACCCAAACAATCTGGTTAAAATGCCAGCTTTCTTAAAGTCAAAAGTCAAAATCAAAATCGCCCAACAAGGCGTATATGGACTCCCCCCGGATTGCAATAGAGACTG